>JACPIQ010000075.1 GCA_016188005.1 Candidatus Rokuibacteriota bacterium
CTTCGCCCTCGAGTACCACCGCCCGGCCGCCGGGCACGGGCACTAGGAGGATCGGCCGTGGCCGACCACGCCGCGACGCACGCCGCCCACGACCCCAACATGGGGATCACGGGCATCGACCACCGCAAGATGGGCATGTGGGCCTTCCTCGGCTCGGAGTGCATGTTCTTCGGGTCGCTCATCGGCACCTACCTGTCCTACAAGGGCAAGAGCGTCAGCGGGCCCACCCCGCACGAGATCCTGAACATCCCCCTCACCTCGGTGAGCGCCTTCGTCCTCCTGATGTCCTCGCTCCTCATGGTGCTGGCGCTGGCGGCCGTCCAGCGCAACGACATGCGGTGGGGGAAGGTCTGGCTCTTCACGACGGCGCTCTTCGGCGCAGGCTTCGTCGGCTTCCAGATCTACGAGTTCAACCACTTCGTCCACCTCGGGCTCACGCTCCAGACTCGGGCCGCAGGACGCGCTCAAGGTGGAGATCTGCGGCCTGTACTGGCACTTCGTGGACATCGTGTGGATCGCCATCTTCACCCTGGTGTACCTGATCCCGTAGGAGCCGAGCCCATGGCAGACGCCCACCCCCACACCGCCCTCCACGCCGAGGGGACACACGCGCCCGTGGCCACCTATCTCCGCGTGGCCGTGGTCCTGGCCATCATCACCGCCATCGAGATCGCCGCGCTCTACGTGCCGGGCCTGCCGACGGCCGCGCTGGTGACGGCGCTCATCGTCTTCTCGGTGCTCAAGTTCGGGCTGGTCGTGGCCTTCTTCATGCACCTGCGCTACGACTCCAGGGTCCTGGCGGCGCTCTTCTTCGGGCCGCTGATGATCGCCTGCGCCATCATCCTGGCGCTCATGGCGCTCTTCAGCGCGTTCCTGATCCTGCCGCGCGCGTAGCCATGGCGCATGGAGTGCCCCCGGCCGGGGGGCCGCCGCCGCTCGGGCCCGAGGGTTTCGACTGGACCGTGTGGAGCGCCGACCCCGTCGTCGTCTCGGGCCTGGCGCTGGCCGGGGGCGCCTACCTCGCCGCCACCCTGTGGCGCCGGCGGCTCGACCCGGGCGCCCGCGCCGAGCCGGGCCGGATCCTCGCGTTCGCGTGCGCCGTGATCGTCCTGGCGGGGTCGCTCACGGGCCCGCTCCACGACCTGGCGGACTACTATCTCTTCAGCGCCCACATGGTCCAGCACCTGTTACTGGCCTTCGCCATGCCGCCACTGCTCCTGCACGGCACCCCTCCGTGGATGGTCTGGCCGCTCGCCCGCCACCCTGCCGTGCTCCGGCTCGGGCGCGCGCTGACGCGCCCAAGCGGGGCCTTCGGTGCCTTCAACCTCGTGCTCGTGGCCTGGCACCTCCCACCGCTCTACAATCTGGCCATGGAGGTCCATCCGGTCCACGTGCTCCAGCACCTCATGATCATGGGGGCCTCCGTGCTGCTCTGGTGGCCGATCCTGTCGCCCACGAGCCGGCTGCCCCGCGCTCCGTACCCGGTGCAGCTCCTCTACCTCTTCGTCGTGGGCCTCCCCATGGTCGTGGTGTCCATCTTCATCACGATGGCCGACGGGGTCCTCTACCCCTACTACGCGGCTGCCCCGCGGGTGTGGGCCACCCTGTCCCCGCACGCAGACCAGCACCTGGGCGGCCTCATCATGTGGATCCCTGGAGGTCTCGTGTTCCTCGTGGCCACCTCCGTGGTGTTCTTCCGCTGGCAGGCCGCCGGCGCCGACGACGTGAGCCTGAGGGCCGTGGAGCCGAGGCATGCCCGCTAGACCGCCCCGCGCGCTCGCCTGGGCGGCGGTGGTGGCGCTCTTCCTGCTCATGGCGCTCGGCAACGTCGTCAGCGCCACCGGCTCGGGTCTGGCCTGCCCGGACTGGCCGCTCTGCCACGGCCGCCTGATTCCACCGCTCAGACCTGACGTGCTCGTGGAGTACGGGCACAGGCTGGCGGCGGCGATCACCTCGATCCTGCTCGTCAGCACCATCCTGCTCGCCATGCGCCGGCCGCGGGCCCCGGGCGTGGGGCACACGGGCGGGGCGCTCCTCGTCCTCCTGGGCGTCCAGATCGGTCTCGGCGGAGTGACGGTGCTCCTCCGGCTGCCACATCTCATCAGCACCGCGCATCTGGTCACTGCGCTGCTGATCCTCGCCGGGCTCCTGGTGCTCCAGCAGCCGGCGGAGATCCCGGGCCGTGCCGCGTTCCCGGACAAGGTCAGGCGGCTGGCCGTGGCGGGCCTCGTCGTCCTCCTGGCGCAGCTGGCCCTCGGGGGGTATGTCCGGCACACGGGGGCGGGACTGGCCTGTCCCGACTTCCCGCTCTGCAGCGGCGATCTCCTGCCGCGCGGGTGGCTCGCCGTCGCCCACTGGGTCCACCGCTGGCTGGGAATGACGCTGCTGCCCTTCTTCATCCATCTCGCGCTGGCGGCCCGCCGCACTCCTCTCGCGCGACCGGGGTGGAGCCTGGCGGCGCTCGGGGGGCTGCAGGTGACGCTCGGCATCCTCGCCGTCGTGCTCCAGCTCCCGCCGGCGGTCCGGGCCGCCCATGCCGCCGTGGGCTACGCGCTCTGGGGCACGCTCGTGTGGTTCAGCCTGCGCGCGGGCGCCTGGCGCCTCGCCTTCGCCCCGGCGCGGGCGGGGCGCCAGGCAAGGCTCGAGGCCGCGGGGACGGCCCGTGTCTCCTAGGGCCATCGCCGCGCCGGCGCGGGCGCTCCCGTCGGCGGGGGTGCGGGACCGCGTCGGCGCCTACGCGGAGCTCTCCAAGCTCGGCATCGTGCTGCTCGTCCTCGTCTCGGCCTGCGCCGGCTTCATGCTGGCGGCTCCCCTCGGCGCGGAGTTCCCGTGGCGGCAGGGCGTCCTGGTCCTCCTGGGGGTGCTGCTCCTGTCCTGCGGCGCCTCCGCGCTCAATCAGGTGCAGGAACGCGGGCGCGACGCCCTCATGCGACGGACCGTGAACCGGCCGCTCCCCTCGGGCCGCCTCTCGCTGACCCAGGGAACCTTGTTCGCCGCCCTGGCGCTCGTCACCGGGGCGGTGGTCCTGTGGCTCGGTGTGGGTGGGACGGCCGGCGCCCTGGGGCTCGTCGCGGCCTCGTTCTACAACGGCCTCTACACCCCGTGGCTCAAGCCGACCTCCCCCTTCGCGGCCGTGCCGGGGGCCGTGCCGGGATCGCTCCCGCCCGTGATCGGCTGGGTGGCCGGCGGCGGATCCCTCACCGACGCCGGCGCGCTCATCCTCTTCGGCGTCCTGTTCCTCTGGCAGATGCCCCATTTCTGGGCGCTGGCCCTGCGCTACCGCGCCGACTACGCCGCAGGGGGCTTCCCCATGGTGTCCGAGGCCGTCGGCGTCGAGGGCACGGCCCGGCTCATCCTCCTCTATGCGCTGGGGCTCACGGCGCTGGCGCTTGCCGCGCCGAGCTTCGGGCTGGGCGGATGGGCCTCGCTGGCGGCCGCGGCGCTGCTGGGCTGGCGGCTCATCTGGCTGGCGAGCAAGTTCGCGCAGCGGCCCGAGGAGCAGCGTGGGTGGCTCTCGCTCTTCCTCTTCTCCAACGTCTACCTCCTCCTGTTCTTCGCCGTCCTGGTGGGAGAGCGCCTCGTCCGCCACGCTCTCTCCTGAGCCCGCCGCGGGGGCCGGACGACATCGCCAGGCTAGCCGCCTAACGACTGTCGACTCCCGTGGACCGATATGGGCAGCGCCGGCCGTCTTGTCCGACACCCGCCGTTCTAGGCGACTATATATACCTTATTATCTAGCTATTTGTCGCATTGTAAACATTGTCACCAACTATGTTTACAATAGCCTTCCGATGCGTTTACAATATCGTCATGGCGACTGCGATCAGCGAACTATCCGAAGTACAACGTTTTATCCTAGCGGAGTTACCCAACCACCCACAGGACATCGCAAAGGTGGTTGGGGAGAAGTTCGGCATCACGCGTCAGGCCGTCGGCCGACATCTCCGCCGCCTCGTTGCACTTGGTCTTCTGACCGCAAAGGGGGAGACAAGAAGCCGAGAATACACGTTCGCGCTTCTCGGCAAGAGGTCAGCCTGGCTACCAATCACCGAGCAGTTGGAAGAGGACGCCGTCTGGCGAGAGGAAGTTGCGCCGGTCTTGGCTGGAGTGCCGGGCAACGTGATGGACATCTGTCGATATGGTGTGACGGAGATCGTGAACAACGCGATGGATCATTCCGGCTCGCCAAACGTCAGAGTCAATGTTGAATACACAGCATCAGAGATCAAGATCATGATCCTCGACGAGGGCATAGGGATCTTCCGAAAGATTAAGGAATACTGTGGCCTGGAGGATGAGCGACATGCCATCCTTGAGCTATCGAAAGGCAAATTGACTACTGACCCCAATCGGCACACGGGAGAGGGCATCTTCTTCACGTCGAGGATGTTTGACAGCTTCGGGATTCTCTCCGGCTATCTCTATGTCGGCTGCAGCCGTGGCGGCGGCGACTGGCTACTAGAAGATAGAGAGCACCCGTTCAAAGGGACGTCAGTTCATATGAATATCAGCCCCCTGTCTAATCACACGAATACGGAAGTCTTCGACAAATATGCTACCGATCAGGACGACTACGCTTTCAGTCGCACTCATGTCGTAGTCGCGTTGGCCCAGCAGTTCCACGGGGAGAAGCTGGTTTCTCGTTCACAGGCCAAGCGCGTCATGGCACGGCTTGAGCGGTTCCGCGAGGTCCTACTGGATTTTGCCGGTATGGAAGACGTGGGGCCCGCTTTCGCCGACGAAATCTTCAGAGTCTTTCGGAATGAGCATCCCGAAACCCACATTACCGCGATCAACAGCAATGATGCCGTCGGAAGGATGATTCGGCGCGCTGAGGCGGGGGCGCGGTCGGAAGAATCAACGAGTTAGGTGTTGCCCCCCCGACACCGTGGACCCGCGTGGGCCGCAGGGGAAGTACCAGTTAGGCTAGCGCATAGAAGGAGTGACAAGCGCTGCTCCCTCGGCTCCCACGAATCAAACTGAGACACCACCCGCCGCGGCGGGCTGTTGACAACGACAATTCGCTGCTGCTACGCTCCGCCGCGCGCGAGATCGTACGGTGTCGTGGTCCGCTGTCCTCATCCGCTGCCCCGCCCATCGGCTCCGTCGCCCGCGACGAGTGCCCGCGTTCGAAGCTGTCCGGGAGGAGAGAGGCCGTGAGGATCGAGGAGATCGGCGCGATCGACACAGTCGTGAACATCTGGACGGAGGAGTCCCTGACGTACCGGCCCAGCTGGCGGCATGCGTTCTTTCTCGACAAGATGAAGTCGAACGCGCAGAACGTCGCCGGCGTCTCGCTGGAACGCACGATCGAGCTGATGGACGAGGCCGGGATCCGGCGCGGCTTCCTCGTGTCGACCAAGGCGGGCCGGCGTGGCCACCCCTCGACATACCATCTGCCGTACCGGCTGGTGGCCGACGCCATCCAGAAGTACCCGGAGCGCTTCTCCGGGCTCGCCGGGATCGATCCGTTCGAGGGCATGCAGGGCGTCCGGGAGTTCGCCCGGGCGGTGACCGAATACGGCTTCATCGGCGCGCACCTCTATCCGCAGTGGTTCGAGCTCGCGCCCGATCACGCCAAGTACTATCCCTTCTACGCGAAATGTTGCGAGCTCGACGTGCCGGTGCTGATGCACATCGGTCAGTCGATGGTGTACGCGCCGGACTACCCGTGCCGCAGCGTGGGCCGCCCGATCACGCTGGACTCGGTCGCCTGCGACCTCCCGGAGCTCCGAGTGGTGGCGAGCCACATCGGCATTCCCTGGATCGACGAGATGATCGCGATGGCGTGGAAGCACGCGAACATCTACATCGCCTCGGACGCGCACAGCCCGAAGTACTGGCCGCCAGCCTTCGTGCACTACCTCAACACCTACGGCTCGGACAAGGTGATGTTCGGCACCGACTTCCCGTTGCTGGACTTCAGTCGGACGATGCAGGAGATCAAGGCGCTCGATCTGAGGCCGGAGGTGCTGCCGAAGTTCCTGCGCGACAACGCCGCGCGGGCGTTCAAGCTGGCGATCTGAGGAGCCCGATGCCCCTGTCCGAGGTCTTCCGGCTCCACGCCCGCCTGAGGGGCAGCAAGGTGGCCATCCGGCAGGGGCCCCGCCGCATCAGCTACCGCTCGCTCGACCGGCTCATCAACGGGGTCTGCTTCGTGCTCGAGGGGCTCGGCGTCCGACGCGGCGACCTGGTCGGGGTGGCCCTCCGCGACAGCGCGGAGCATCTCATCGTGCTGCTGGCACTGTCGCGGTACGGCGCCGTCATCGTCCCGATCGACTGGCGGTGGAGCGAGAGCGAGCAGCAGGCCGTCGCGGCCCGTTTCGGCGCCCGGATGGTGCTGATCGACGGCGCGCCTGCAGGCCGGCCCGAGACCTGGCCCGTCATCTCCGCTGCCTGGTTTTCGGAGACCGATCGGGAGTACCTCGACGACCAGCTCGGCGACGACAGCCCGCTGCTCCTGTCGCTGTCGGCAGGAACCACCGGCCACCCCAAGGGGCCGTGCGCGACGCACCGCCAGTTCGAGAACCGGTTCATGGCCTACTGGATCGACCTGACGCTGAATGCGCACGACCGGTTCGTCCTCGCCACCCCCCTCTATCACGGCGGTGGCCGCGGGTTCGCCCTGGCGATGCTGTTCGCCGGGGCGACCGTGTGCGTCTTTCCGGCGCCGTACAGGCCCCACGAGCTGATCCCGCACGTGGCCGAGGTGGACGGCACCGCCACCTTCCTGGTGCCGACGATCCTGCGCCGGCTGCTCGAGAACCGCTTCGACGGCCTCGCCTTCCCCGGCCTCAGGAAGCTGATCTCGAGCGGCTCGGCCCTCTATCAGGAGGAGCGTGTCGCCGTCAGGCAGCGGCTGACGCCGCACCTCTACGAGATCTACTCGTCGACGGAGGGCGGGGCGGCGACGGTCACGGGCCCGGAGGAGATGGACCGCTACCCCGACTCCGTGGGGCGCCCGGCCTTCCGGGTGCAGCTCGAGATCGTGGACGACAGCCACCGTCCCGTCCGGCCCGGCGAAGTCGGCCGGCTGCGATACCGCAGTCCGGCCTCTCCGCAGGGCTACTTCGTGGGCGATTCGTCGGAGGCGTTCAGGGACGGTTGGTTCTATCCCGGCGATCTGGCCGCGATGAATGCGGACGGCTTCGTGTTCCTGAAGGGGCGGGCCAAGGACATGATCATCCGCGGTGGCGTCAACATCTATCCCGCGGACATCGAGCAGGTGCTGCTCGAGGCCGAGGAGGTGACCGATGCCGCCGTGCTCGGCGTGCCGTCGCGCGAGCTGGGCGAGGAGGTCGCAGCGTTCGTCGTCGCCTCCTCACCCGTCGAGGCGGCGCAGCTCGTCTCGCTGTGCCGCGCCCGGCTCGCCGCCTACAAGGTGCCGTCAAGGATCTTCTTCGTGGACAGCCTGCCGAGGAACTCGGCGGGGAAGGTCCTCAAGGCGGAGCTGACACGCCTGGCCGGCGCCGGCTGATCGCCCGAGGCGCCGCCGAGGTCGACCACGGATGCGGGAAGCGGAGTCCCTGATCATGAACTCCGTCGAGCAGTTCTGTCGCCAGAGGCTCGGGGGAGACGAGGTGCGGCGCCGCGACGAGGCGCATCAGCCCCCCTACGACCTCGTCCCCGCCATGGCCGAGCTGGGCCTGATCCGGGCCCCCTTCCCCGAGAGCCAGGGCGGTCTCGGCGTGAGCTGGTCCTTGTTCTGCCGCATCCAGGAGCGGCTCGGCTACCACGCGTACTTCGCCGGATCGATCCTCAATCGCTTCGTCAGCTTCGGAGGCATGCCCATCGCCCTGTTCGGAAGCGAGGCGCAACGGGCCGCCCTCCTGCCCGAGATCCTGGCGGGGAGGGCGCTGATCGCGCTGGCCCTCAGCGAGCCCGAGGCGGGGTCCGACGCGCGGGCCGTGCGGACGCGCGCCCGCCGGGACGGAGCCCGGTGGCGGCTCGCGGGGCGGAAGACCTGGATCAGCGACGCCGGCGGCGCCGCCTACCTGCTCACCCTCTCCCGCACAGCCGAGGGGCCCGGCCGGGACCACGCGCTGACGGCGTTCCTGGTGCCGGCCCGCGCCAGCGGGATCTCGATGACCGAGCTCCCGAAGGTCGGCAACAACTGCATGCCGAGCTGGGACATCGGCCTGGACGACGTGCTCGTCGACGATGCCGCCCGGCTCGGGCCGGTCGGCCAGGGATTCGAGGTGGTGACCGGAACCCTCGGTTTCTCGCGGGCGAGCATGGCAGCCACCGTCACGGGCTGCGCGCAGGCGGCCCTCGACCTGGCGATCGCGCATGCGCAGGAGCGCCGGCAGTTCGGCCGGCCGATCGTGCAATTCCAGGTGCTGCGGCACCGGCTCGTCGACATGCGGATCGAGGTCGAGAAAGCGCGCGTGCTCGTCTACGAGCTGGCGCGGCGGATCGATGCCGCCGAGCAGACCGGCGAGCTCTCCGCGATCGCGAAGATCGTCGCGACCGAGGCCCTGCAGTTCGTCACCGAGCACGGCATGCAGATCCTGGCCAGCGCTGGCTATGCGCGCGAGAGCGCCATGCAGCGGTACTGGCGCGATGCGCGGCTCTACACCTTCGGGGAGGGGACGAATGAGATCCAGCGCGAGATCATCGCCGGCCACATGGGCCTGCGCTGATCGCTGTCCGCACCGTCACGAGCATCCAACGTCATCCGTCACACGTCCGGAGGGACTCATGAAGACGAGAGGCTGGGTTGTCGTCGCCGTCTCGGTGACCCTGGTCCTGCTGGCTCTCGCGGCACCTGACTCCGGCGCGCAGCCGAGACCGCCGGGGTCGATCGTCTTCTCAGGCTACGAGGTCGGCACCAGCACGTACTCGCAGGTCCAGGCGGTGGGCAACGCCATCAACGCCCAGTACGGCACCGCCGTCCGGACGCTGCCCTTCGGGGATGCGGTGGGCCGGCTCCTGGCGACCAAGCTCGGCAAGGCCCAGTTCGCGGTCTCCGCCGTGGACTGGCACCTGGCCTTCGAGGGCTTGTACGATTTCTCGGCGCTCTCGTGGGGACCGCAGGGGCTCGACCTCGTCTGGCAGACGCAGCCCACGGCCCTGGTCACCATGGCGGCCACGAAGAAATCTGGGATCAAGACGCCGTACGACGCCAAGGGCAAGCGGGTCGCGCAGATCGCCGGCTCGCCGGCGCTGAACCTCGCCATCCAGGGGTGGCTGGCCTTCGGCAACCTCACGTTGAACGACGTGAAGGTCGTGACCTTCTCCGGCTATACCCAGAGCATCACCGGTCTCATCAACGGGACCTGCGATGTCGGCTTCGGGTTCGGCACCACCCCTCAGTACAATGACCTCGACGCCTCCCCGCAGGGACTGGTCTGGGTGCAGCTTCCGTTCTCCGACACCGGTGGATGGGAGCGCATGTTGAAGGTCGCTCCTCACCTGCAGAAGTTCACCGCCACCAGCGCGGAGTCGGCAGTCGGCGTGACCGCCGCCAACCCCGTGCAGGGCTCGACGTTCGTCAGCCCGGTCATCGTCGGCTACTCGGGCGCGGTCCCGGACGAGCTGGCCTACTTCTACGTCAAGGCGATCGACGAGCTGTATTCCAGGTACAAGGATTCCTTCCACGTCCTGAAGTACTGGACCCTGAAGGAGTCTCTCGTGCCCCAGGGCTTTGCGCCGTATCACCCCGGCGTCGTCAGGTACCTCAAGGAGAAGGGCATCTGGAATGCCAGCTTCCAGAAATTCCAGGACGGCATGCTGAAGAGGCGCCAGATCCTCCAGGAAGCCTGGGACAGGACCGTCGCCGAAGGAACCCAGAAGGGCCTGCCCAGCGGGCAGATCAAGGAGAGCTGGCTGAAGACCCGCCAGGCCGCGCTGGCGGCGCAGCAGCCGACGCATCCGTCGATGTGGTGGCAGCCCTAGCGCGGGCTCGTGCCCGGGCGAGCTTGACTCCGGCAAAGGTGAGCACCGCGATTCCGAGACCGATGAGATCGAGGTACCACAGGGGATAGAAGAACATCAGCCCTGCGACGAGAAACGCCGTTGCCACGGGCCGGCTCACCGTCCCCACCCCGAGGATATATCGCTCCAGGCTTCCACCGATGAGCGCCACCCCCAGCATGGCCGTGAGGGAGCTCACGAGGATCTTCCACACCGGCCCCTGCATCACGAGGGATGGATCGATCACGAAGAAGAACGGGATGATGTAGAGGATCAGGCCCAGGCGCGTGGCCTTCAGCGCGATCTTCATGGGCGGCGCCTCGGCGATCGGAGCGGCCACGAAGCAGCCGACGGCGGTCGGCGGAGTCAGATCGGACAGGAGCCCCCAGTACAGGATGAACATGTGGGCGGCGATCGGCTCGATGCCGACCCTGACCATGGCGGGCGCGATCGTGATCGCCAGGAAGATGTAGCACGCGGAGGCGGTCAGGCCGGTGCCCAGGATGAAGCTGGTGACGGCGCAGAACACGAGGAGCAACCACATGTTTCCACCCGCCAGTCTGGTCAGCTCGTAGCTCATCGTGCCGCCCAGTCCGGTCACGTAGAACGAGCCGATGATGAACCCGACGACACCGAGGATCAGGGTCAGCTCCGCGAGGTACTTCCCCGTGGAGACGATGAACTGCCCGAGGGTCTTCACGGAGAAGCGGCCGTCGCGCCTGAAGATTCCGTACCCGATCAGGAAGGCGGATGCGTAGAACGGCGCCTCGGCTTGCTGCCGGAAGTTGAAGAGAGCCACCATCAGGACCGCGAGCGACACGAGATACGGCCAGCCGGTCTTGAGCGTCTTCCCCAGCAGGGTCAGTTGACTGCGGTCGAGGCCTCTCAGGCCATGCCGAGCCGCAAAGGCATCGGCTTGAACGAACAGACCCCAGTAGTAGAGAACGGTGGGAATCGTCGCCGCCGCGCAGACCGCGGAATACGGGATCCCGAGCACCATGGCCATGAGGAAGGCCGCAGCCCCCATGATCGGGGGCGACAGCGCCCCTCCGAGCGCTCCGCAGGCCACGAGCGCCCCCGCATAGTCGCCGGGGTATCCGGTCTTCTTCATGGCCGGGATGATCGTCGTGCCGGTGACGATCACGTTCGACGCTGTGCTCCCGGTGAAGATCCCGAAGAGTCCGGTCGCGACGATCGAGACCTTGGCCACTCCTCCTCTCACCGTCCCCATGAGGGCGAGTGCGAACTCGAGGAAGAACTTGCCGGCCCCCGTGTACTCGAGCGCGGCCCCGAACACGATGTAGCCGAAGACCAGCTGACCGATCACCTGCATGGGCACGCCCATGACACTGGCGTTGCTGATGAAGTGATAGGCGGCCAGTCCACCGAAGGAGAATGCCGGCGGGCCCCAGAGCATTCCAGGAAGGAAAGGGGCCAGCAGGGGATACACGGAGAAGAACGCCGCCAGCAGGACCAGCCACGATCCGCCGGCCCGCCTCCCGCCTTCCATCAGGATGATCCACAGGAGGATGGACATGACCACCGCCTGTGGAGGCGGAGCCATGCTCCAGCCCTGAGTGACGACGTCGTAACCGTGCCACGAGAGGTACAGGCCGCATCCGAAGACGGCAAGAAACATCAGCCAGTCGTACCAGGGAACCCTTCGTCTCTCCGCGCCTTCCCTGGCCCGGTAGAAGAGGAACCCGAGCGAGCCATAGATCGCCAGGATGCTGTACAGGTAGGAGGTGTCGATCGGCACGGGCACCAGATTCAGGCGGAAGGTGTAGCTCACGCCAACGAGCAGCCCGGCGGCGCTGAGAACCAGGGCCACGACCTGGAACACCCGCTCGCCGGTCCCGCCGGGCTCCGCGGTCACTGCGCGTCCCGCTGGCTGGCGGAGGACCAAGGGGCTGTCACCGGTCACCCGGCGCGCCCGCGCCCGGCCGTTGGTACCTGGGCAGACGCCGCAGCGGCATGAAGTACCGTGGTCGTGACATCCGGCCCACCGGCACCTCGACCAGGACGGGGCGGTCCATCTCGATCGCCTGGTCGACAAGGTCGCCGGCCTCGAGCGGCTCCCGGGCGCGGAGCCCCACCACGCCGAAGGCATCGGCGAGCTTCATGAAGTCCGGGTTGCGAACGCCGCCACCGGCGCAGCACACGACGCGCACGCCCTCGCGGAGCAGCGACGTCACCAGCGCCTCACCGCCGATCATCCTGGCCATCGGCCCCTCCCTCGGACGCCCCCCGTGCCTCGCGCGGCCGGCGGTCGGTGCCGGACTAGTGCTCGATCCTGAATACGGGCCGGTAGGCCGCGA
This sequence comes from Candidatus Rokuibacteriota bacterium, assembly GCA_016188005.1. Taxonomy (NCBI): domain Bacteria; phylum Candidatus Rokuibacteriota; species Candidatus Rokuibacteriota bacterium. Next base: position 12,234 of record JACPIQ010000075.1, read on the forward strand.
AGGTCTCCTCGAGAAGCTCGCGTCCCGGGTGGCCGTAGACCCCCAGCTTCCTCGACACCTCGACGCCGATCTTCTTCAGGTCGGCGAGCATCTCGGCGGCCTTCACCAGCACGCTGATCGTATCCAGCACCAGGACATCGTCGAGCGTGGTCAGCCCCGTCCTGTAGGCCGCGGTGGCGAGGAAGGCCGGATTCGGCACGATGACCGAGGCCCCGTCGGCGATGGCCTTCCGCGCGGCCACCGCGAACCGCCCTGTGATCTGCGCGGGGTTCGTGAGAGCCAGCGCCACCTCCTCCTCGGTGGCGGGGAAGAAGTAGTTGCCACGGAGATGCTTGCTCTCCAGCCCGTACCGCACCACCTGCTGCCTGTACTTCTCGCAGAAGTGGGCCGAGATCGAGACGATGGCGAACAGCTCGCCCAGCATCGCAGCGAGGTGATAGCTGGTCTGGCTGATGCCGACCACCGGGATGCCGAGCATCTCCCGTCCTTCCTCCAGCCCCGTATCCGAGGTGCAGCCGATGGCGAAGACGTCGTAGCCTTCCTTCTCGGCCCGGAGCATGTTGTTCAGTACCTGGATCTTGTGGTAGTAGGTGACCGACTTGAAGCGATCGATCTCCCGCATCATCACCGGCAGCCCGGTCACGTAGATCTCAGTGTCCGGTCGCGCTGCCCTCCGGCACTGCTCCTCGAGCGTCTTGCCATATGCCTCGAAGGTCTCCTCGTACCGATACGAGCTTGCACTCTGGTACCAGATCCTCATGTGCGCTCCTTATGGCCGTGGCCGGTTCCCGCGCCGCTCCGTCGCGGAGCCCCCTCAGGCCCGCACGGCACGGGCCCGCTCCTGGTCGCGCAGGACCCGGCGCAGGAGCTTGCCGTTGGCCAGCTTGGGCAGCTCCTCCACGAACGCCACCGCGCGAGGCACCTTGAAGCTGGCGAGGCGGTCCCGGCAGCCGGCGATCACGGCCTCGGCGGTCGTGGACGTGCCGGCCCTGAGGACGACGAAGGCCTTGACGATCTCGCCCTTGACCGGGTCTGGCGCGCCGACCACGGCCGCCTCGTAGACCTCCGGCATCGTGTACAGGATCTCTTCCACCTCGCGCGGGTAGACGTTGTAGCCGGCGGTGATGATCAGATCGTCCTTGCGATCGACCAGGAAGTAGAAGCCGTCGGTGTCCTCGTAGGCGAGGTCGCCGGTGTGGAACCACCCTCCCCGGTAGTCGTGCGCGGTCTTGCTGGGCAGACGCCAGAAGCCGGGCGGGATCGACGGGCCGCGCGCGAGCAGCTCGCCGACCGCGCCAGCCGCGACGGGATGGCCTTCCTCGTCGACGATGGCCATCTCCATCTCGGGAAAGGGCAGACGCTTGCCGAGGGAGCCGTACCGCTGCGGCGCCGTGGGCTCCCAGAGGGGAGAGGTGGTCGAGGCCCAGCCGGTGCAGCCATACCAGTCGACGACGACGACTCCGGTGCGGGCGATGAACTCCCGCTGGACCTCGACGGGGATGGGGGCGCCACCCACCACCGCCAGGCGGAGCGAGGTGAGGTCTCGCCGCTCCAGGTCGACATCGCGGGTGAGGTAGACGTACATGGTCGGCACCCCGGAGAAGACCGTGATGCGCTCGCCCTCGATCCGCCGTGCGACCTCCTCCACGTCCCACCGGGGAAGCAGGCGCAGGGTCGCGCCGGTGGCGCAGGCCACCAGGGTCATCATCAGGCCGAAGGTGTGAAAGATGGGCAGCACCATGAGGTGGCGGTCGTCCTGGCGGAGCTGCCAGACCTGGACGTGCCACTGCATCATGCCGACCCACCAGTTGCGGTGAGTGATCATCACGCCCTTGGCCCGGCCGGTGGTCCCGGAGGTGTAGTGAAGGGCGCAGAGATCGTCCGGGTCGCGCTCGACCAGCACCGGGGCGGCGGGTCGGGGCACCAGGTCGGCGAGGCGATGGCTCCCGAAGGGGACGGTGTCGCCCGCGACGACGAGGTGCTCGAGCTGCGGCGCATCGGGCCAGGCCACGTCCAGGAGCGGCAGGAACTCGGGATCGGCGATGATCACCCGGGAGGCGGCATTGCGCAGCACGTAGGAGATCTCGTCCTGCCTGTACATGGTGTTCAGCGGCGAGGCGGCCGCACCCGCCTTGATCGCCGCCCAGTAGCTCACCAGGAAGGCGATGGAGTTCGGCAGCATGATGCTGACCCGGTCGCCGGGGCGCACACCGAGGGCCTGGAGGGCTGCGGCGAGGTTGTCGGTCTGCCGGTCCAGCTCGCGCCAGGTCAGGCTCTCCTCGCCGAAACAGACAGCCGCCTTCTCCGGCAGGCGCCGGGCGTTGTCCACCAGATAGTGAGCCAGGTTCATGGCAAGTCGCTCCTCACGTCGGCCAGCGGAGAGGTTGAGCCACGGGACGCGCCCCCTCTCTCCGGATGAGTGGGGCGGTGCTCCCCGGGGGGAGTCTAGAGCCTATTTCGGGGCTTGGGAAGAGGGGCGATTGGCCAGCGGGCGGGATGTTCTGGTATCCTGAAGGCCCTGTGCGGGAGGAGCCATGAACATCTGCGTCGTGGGAACGGGGTACGTCGGGCTGGTGACGGGCGCCGTGTTCGCCGACCTGGGCAACGATGTCGTATGCGTGGACAAGGTGGCCGGGAAGATCGAGGGGCTCCAGGCCGGGCGCATGCCCATCTACGAGCCCGGGCTCGAGGAGATGGTCGCCCGCAACCTGAGCGACGGCCGGCTCGCGTTCACCGTCGACCTGCCCGCGGCCGTGCGCCAGGCCGACGTCATCTTCATCGCCGTGGGCACGCCGTCCCAGGACAACGGCGAGACGGATCTCTCCCAGGTGGAGACCGTCGCGACCGAGATCGGCCGGGCCATGGACCGCTACAAGGTGGTGGTCAACAAGTCCACCGTGCCCGTCGGCACGGGCGAGCTCGTGCGGGAAACCATCGCGCGCAGCCAGCCGAGGCCCGTGGACTTCGACGTGGTGTCGAATCCTGAGTTCCTGCGCGAGGGCTCCGCCATCGAGGACACCTTGCGCCCGGACCGCATCGTGATCGGAGCGCCGACGCAGCAGGTGGCCATGACCCTCGTGGAGCTCTACGCTCCGCTCGAGCGTCCCATGATCATCACCGACCTGCCTTCGGCGGAGGTGATCAAGTACGCCTCCAACGCCTTCCTGGCGGCGAAGATCTCCTTCATCAACGCGATCGCCAACATCTGCGAGGCCGCCGGCGCGGACGTGGGCCAGGTGACGAAGGGCATGGGGCTCGACTCGCGGATCGGCCCGGCCTTCCTCCAGGCGGGGCTGGGCTACGGCGGCTCGTGCTTCCCCAAGGACGTGGCCTCGCTGATCCACACCGCGGGCCGCCCCGGCTACGACTTCAAGCTGCTGAGGTCGGTGGTCGAGATCAACCGGGAGCGCGCCGCGCTCCTGCTCGAGGCGATGCGCAAGGCCCTGGGCCCCATCGACAGCCAGACCGTCGCGGTCCTCGGGCTGGCCTTCAAGCCCAACACGGACGACATGCGCGAGGCCCGGAGCGTGGAGGTCATCGGGCTGCTCCGGGGGGCCGGCGCCGCCGTGAGGGCCTACGATCCTGTGGCCACGGACAACGCGCGCCCGCTTCTCCCGGCGGACGTCACCTTCTGCGCCTCACCCTACGAGGCGGCCGACGGGGCCGACGCCCTGGTCCTCGTCACCGAGTGGAACGAGTTCAGGTTCCTGAACCTGGAGCGCCTGCGCGCCGCGCTCCGCCGTCCCGTCATCTTCGACGGGCGCAATCTCTGGGAGCCCGAGCGTATGCGGCGGCTGGGCTTCGAGTACCACTCCGTCGGGCGCAAGCCCGTGCTGCCGTCCTGAGGGAAGCTGGCGTGAGGGCCCTGGTCACCGGCGGCGCGGGGGATGTCCACAGGGGCTGGGCACCCGGACTGGCGCCCGCCCAGCCCCGCCGGAACTCCCCACCGCCGACGGTCCCTCGCGCGATCTCAGGCGTTGTCACCCGGCATGGGCACCCGGGCTGCCGCCCGCCCGTGCCTGCGATGGGTCACCCGGCGTGAGGGTCCTGGTCACCGGCGGCGCGGGGTTCATCGGGTCGCATCTCTGCGACTTCCTGCTCGCCAGGGGGTGCGAGGTTCTCTGCGTCGACAACCTCCTGACGGGCACTGTGGACAACATCGCGCATATCCGTGACGGGCGCTTCCTCTTCGTCAAGCACGACGTGACCAACTACATCGTGGTGGACGGGCCGCTCGACTACGTGCTCCACGTCGCGAGCCCCGCCTCCCCCATCGATTACCTCGAGCTGCCCATCCAGACGCTCAAGGTCGGCGCGCTGGGCACCCACAAGGCGCTCGGGCTGGCGAAGGCGCGGCAGGCGAAGTTCCTCCTGGCGTCCACCTCCGAGGTCTACGGGGACCCGTTGGTGCACCCGCAGCGAGAGGACTACTGGGGAAACGTGAACCCGGTGGGACCGCGCGGCGTGTACGACGAGGCGAAGCGCTTCGCCGAGGCGATGACCATGGCCTACCATCGCTTCCACGCAGTGGACACACGCATCGTGCGCATCTTCAACACCTACGGCCCCCGCATGCGGCTCACCGACGGCCGGGCCGTTCCCACCTTCATCCGCCAGGCGCTGCGCAACGAGCCGCTCACGGTGAACGGGGATGGCTCGCAGACCCGGTCGTTCACGTACGTCTCGGACCTCGTGGAAGGGATCTGGCGGCTCATGAGCGCGCCGGTGAACGAGCCCGTGAACATCGGGAACCCGCGCGAGATGACGCTCCTCGAGCTGGCAAAGACCATCCTCCGGCTGTCGGGCTCCAGGAGCGAGATCGTCTTCACCCCCTTGCCCGTGGACGACCCGAAGGTGCGGCAGCCGGACATCGCCAGGGCGCGGCGGCTCCTGGGCTGGGAGCCGGTCGTCGCGGTGGAGGACGGGCTCCGGGAGACGATCGAGTGGTACCGGGGCCGTGGGCAGCAGTCGTGACGATGCAGCCGGCGGCGGGTCCAACGGCTTGAAGATCCTCGTCACGGGCGGCGCGGGATCACCAAGGCACGGGCACCCGGGCTGTCGCCCGCCCGTGCCGGCGGCGGACCCAGCGCGTTGAAGATCCTCGTCACGGGCGGCGCGGGGTTCATCGGCTCGCATGTGGTGGATGCGTTCGTGCGGGCGGGGCACACGGTGACGGTGGTGGACAATCTCGCCACGGGCAGCCTGGCCTGGGTGAACCCCGGAGCCGCGTTCCGCCGTCTCGATCTGCGGAGCGCGCGCTTGGGCGATCTCTTCGAGGCCGAGCGTCCCGAGGTGGTCGCCCATCTGGCGGCCCAGGCGGCGGTGAGCCGGTCCGTCGCGGATCCGGCGTTCGACGCCAGCGTGAACATCCTGGGCGGCCTCAACCTGCTGGACTGCTGCCGCCGGGTCGGCGTTCGACGCATCATCTACTCGTCCAGCGGAGGCGCAGGCTACGGGGACACCGACGTGATCCCGACGCCGGAGGGGCACCCCCTCGTGCCTGCCTCCCCCTACGGCATCGCCAAGGTGGCGATGGAGCATTACCTGACCGCCCTGGGCAGCATCCACGGCATCAGCGGCGTCTCCCTGCGGTACGCCAACGTCTACGGGCCGCGCCAGAACCCCGCAGGCGAGGCGGGAGTGGTGGCGATCTTCAGCCACCGCCTGCTCACGGGACAGGGGCCGGTGATCAACGGCGACGGGGAGCAGACTCGCGACTACGTCTTCGTCGAAGACGTGGCGGACGCGAACCTGCGCGCGCTCGAGCGCGCCACCGTGACGGGCGGCATCAACATCGGCACGGGTGTCGAGACCTCCGTCAACGACCTCTATGCGCGGCTGGCGCGCGTGGCGGGCGGGACGACGCCGGCCGCGCACGGGCCCGCTCGCCCCGGCGAGCAGCGCCGCAGCTGCCTCGATCCGGGCCTGGCCGCGCGCGCACTCGGCTGGCGGCCCACGGTGTCGCTCGACGAGGGCCTCGCCCGCACCTTCGAGTCCTTCAAGAAGGAGTTCCGCCCATGATCGACGAAGATCTCCGCTCCATCCTGGCGTGCCCTGCCTGCAAGGGCAACCTCCTCTTCGAGGAGACGCGCATCATCTGCCCGGCCTGCAAGAAGGCCTACCCCATCCGCGACGGCATCCCCGTGATGCTCATCGGCGAGGCGGAGCCCTGGACACCGCCAGCGTAACCGCCGTCATCCTGGCCGGTGGCCAGGGCACGCGGCTCCGCCCGCTCACGTCCCACCGGCCCAAGCCCATCGTCCCGCTGCTCAACGTCCCTTTCCTCGCCTACCAGCTCGCCCTCCTCCGCCAGCACGGGATCCGGGACGTCGTCCTCTCCTGCTCCTACATGGTGGAGGAGGTGCGCGAGGCCATGGGAGACGGGGACCGGTACGGCGTGAGACTCGGCTACGCCGTCGAGGCCGAGCCGCTGGGCACGGCCGGCGGAGTGCGCAACGCTGTGGATCTCGTGGGCGGGCTCGTGGTGGTCCTGAACGGGGACGTCCTCACCGACGTCGACCTGGGCGCGATGCTGCGCTTTCACGCCGACCGGCGTGCGGCGGCCACGATCTACCTCACCCGCGTGCCCGATCCCTCGGCCTACGGCCTGGTGGAGCTCGGCGCGGAGGGGCGCATCCTGCGCTTCATCGAGAAGCCGGACGCCGCGCAGATCACCACCGACACGATCAACGCGGGCGCCTACATCCTCGAGCGGCAGCTCCTGGACCGGATCCCGGCGGGGCGCATGGTGTCCGTCGAGCGGGAGTTCTTCCCCGGACTCCTGGCCGACCGCATTCCGTTCTTCGGGTGGGTGGCTGACCACTACTGGCTCGACATCGGCAGCCCCGCCAAGTACCGGCAGGGTCAGCTGGACCTCCTGGCCAGGCGCGTCGCCACCACCGTGAGCCCGGTGGGGGCGCTGGCGGATGGAGGCCTCTCCGCCGAGGACATCGTCATGGAGTCGGGGGCGAGCGTCGCGGGCCCGGCGCTGATCGGCGCCGGCAGCCGGCTCGGGGCCGGCTGCCGCGTGGGGCCTGCCGCTGTCCTCGGGCCCGGGTGCGCCGTGGGCGCCGGCGCCGCCGTGGCGGGCGCCATCCTGTGGGACGGCGTCTCCATCGGTGACCGCGCGGTGCTCCAGGACTGCATCGTCGCGAGCGGGGCCCGGATCGGCGCCGGCGCCCACGTCGGAGCGGGCGTGGTGCTGGAGGCCGGGGCCGTGGTGGCCGACCAGGCGCGCCTGGCGCGGTAGCCTCGATCCCCGTCCCGTCCGCTGGCGTGTTATCCTGCACTGGATGGCCACCGAGCTGATCCGCAACTTCTCCATCGTCGCCCACATCGACCACGGCAAGTCCACCCTGGCGGACCGCCTGCTCTCACTGACGGGAACCATGGACGCCAAGAAGGCCGTGGGACAGGTGCTGGACTCCATGGATCTGGAGAAGGAGCGCGGCATCACCATCAAGGCCCACACGGTCCGCCTCCTCTACACGGCCCGCGACGGGAAGGAGTACACGCTGAACCTGATCGACACGCCGGGGCACGTGGACTTCTCCTACGAGGTCTCGCGCTCGCTGGCCGCCTGCGAGGGCGCCATCCTCATCGTCGACGCCGCCCAGGGGGTCGAGGCCCAGACCCTGGCCAACTTCTACCTGGCCGTGGACGGCGGCCTCGAGGTCGTCCCGGTGATCAACAAGATCGACCTCCCGGCGGCCGATCTGGAGGGGACGCGGCGGCAGATCACCGAGATCCTGGGGCTGGACGGGGACGAGGCGATCCCCATTTCCGCCAAGCACGGGACCAACGTGGTGGATGTCCTGGAGGCCATCGTCGCGCGCGTCCCGCCGCCCACGGGCGACCCGGAGGCACCGCTCAAGGCGCTGGTCTTCGACTCCTTCTACGACTCCTACCAGGGCGTGGTGGTGTACGTGCGGCTCCTGGACGGGCGGGTGCGCGCCGGGCTGCGCGTCCTGCTCATGTCCAACGGCAAGACCTGCGAGGTCCAGCAGGTGGGGATCTTCGCGCCCGACATGCGGCCGGTCGGGGAGCTGTCCGCGGGGCAGGTGGGCTACCTCACGGCCTCCATCAAGCGGGTGGCCGACGCCAAGATGGGCGAGACCATCACCGATGCGCTCACGCCCACGGCTGCGCCGTGTCCGGGCTACCGCGACGCCAAGGCCATGGTCTTCGCTGGCCTCTACCCCATCGAGGACACGGACTACGAGGGCCTGCGCGACGCCCTCGAGAAGCTGCGGCTCAACGACTCTGCCCTGAGCTTCGAGCCGGAGACCTCGCTGGCGCTCGGCTACGGCTTCCGCTGCGGCTTCCTCGGCATGCTCCATCTCGAGATCGTGCAGGAGCGGCTGGAGCGTGAGTTCAACCTCTCGCTGATCGTCACGGCCCCCAGCGTGCGCTTCAAGGTGGTCACCACAGAGGGCGAGACGCTGGAGGTGGAGAACCCCGCGAAGCTGCCGCCGCCGGACAGGATCGAGCGCCTGGAGGAACCCTACGTCCGGGGCTCCATCCTCGTCCCCACGGAGTTCATGACGGCCATCTACAAGCTGGCGCAGGACAAGCGCGGCGAGCACCGCTCGCTGGAGTACCTGGGCAAGCGGGTGCACATCCTCTTCGACTTCCCGCTGAGCGAGATCGTCGTGGACTTCTATGACAAGCTCAAGTCCGTCTCCAAGGGCTACGCCTCCTTCGACTACGAGTTCCTGGAGTTCCGGCCCTCGGAGCTGGCGAAGCTCGACATCCTGCTCAACGGCGATCCCGTCGACGCCCTCAGCGTCATCGTGCACCGGGAGAAGGCCTACGAGAAGGGCAAGGCGCTGACCGAGAAGCTGCGCGGGGTCATCCCGCGCCAGCTCTACGAGGTGGCGATCCAGGCCGCCATCGGCAGCCGGGTCATCGCGCGGGAGACGGTCAAGGCCATGGGCAAGAACGTCACCGCCAAGTGCTACGGCGGGGACATCACGCGGAAGCGCAAGCTGCTGGAGAAGCAGAAGGAAGGGAAGAAGCGCATGAAACAGATCGGCAAGGTCGAGGTCCCGCAGGAGGCCTTCCTGTCGGTGCTGAAGAGCTGATGGCCATGAGGGACAGCGAGAGTCGCCCCGAGACGCAGGCCGTGGTCGCCGGGCAGGCGGCGAGACCCCGCCGGAAGTCCCAGGTCCGCGAGTACAGCGAGGCCATCGTCGTCGCAGTGCTCCTGGCGCTCGTGATCCGCGCCTTCGTGGTCCAGGCGTTCACGATCCCCTCGGGCTCCATGATGGACACGCTCCTGGTGGGCGACTACATCCTGGTGAACAAGTTCCTCTTCGGGCCCGAGATTCCCTTCACGGACACGCACCTGCCCGGCTTCCGGGATCCGGCGCGCGGTGACGTCATCGTCTTCAAGTACCCCAACGACGAGTCGCGGGACTTCATCAAGCGCATCGTGGCCCTGGGTGGCGAGACCGTGCAGGTCAGGGACAACCGCGTGTACGTCAACGGCCGGTCCGTGGACGAGCCCTACGTGCGGCCGGGCTCCGTGCCGACCGCCACGTCCGGTCACTGCGGCTACCTCTACGCCTGCGAGCCGACCGTCGTGCCCCCGGGCTCCTACTTCGTCATGGGCGACAACCGCGACAACTCCCAGGACAGCCGGTACTGGGGGTTCGTCAAGCGCGAGAAGATTCGCGGCAAGGCCTTTCTCATCTACTGGTCGTGGAACGGAGACCGGCATTGGCTGCGCTGGCGCCGGCTGGGGAACTGGCTCCCGTAAGGAGCTCTGCGCCTGCCACGCTGTGGACCCCGCGGGGCACGGCGCTCGGCGTCTACGTCCACGTCCCCTTCTGCGCCAGCCGCTGCGGCTACTGCTCCTTCAATACCGCCCCGTACCGGGAGGCGGCGGTGCCGCGGTATCTCGCGGCGCTCGGCCGCGAGATCGACCTGGCGGGGGCGGCCCCCTGGAGCGTCTCCGCGGCGGTCTCCACGGTCTTCTTCGGCGGCGGCACCCCCTCGCTCCTGACTCCCTCGGAGCTCGGCGCGATCCTGGAGCGTCTCCGCACGCGCTTCCGGGTGGTCCCCGACGCCGAGATCACGGTCGAGTGCAATCCGGACAGCGCGTCGCGGGAGCGGCTGTCCGGCTACCGCGACTCGGGCGTGAACCGCATCAGCCTGGGAGTCCAGAGCCTGGACGACCAGGTGCTCGCCGCGCTGGACCGCGCCCACTCGGCCGCGCAGGCCCGCGCCGCCTTCGACGCCGCGCGCCGGGCCGGCTTCGACAACGTCAGCGCCGACCTGATCTACGGGCTCCCCGGGCTCGACGCGGCCACGTGGGAGCGGACCGTCCGGAGTCTCCTCGACTGGGGGCCCGAGCACCTCTCGGCCTACGCGCTCACGCTGGACGAGGGCAGCCGCTGGCACGCGGCGGGGAGCATCGGCCTCCCGGCCGAGGAGAGCGTGGCCGAGCAGTACCGGGAGCTCGCGCGCCTGGCGGCGGCGGCCGGCTTCGAGCACTACGAGATCTCCAATTACGCCCGCGCCGGACGGCGCTCCGCGCACAATCAGATCTACTGGCGCGGCCAGGAGTACCTCGCGCTGGGCCCGGGGGCCTGCGGCTTCCTGGGCGACACCCGCTACGGCAACGTCAAGGCCACCGAGCGCTACTGCGCCACGCTCGAGGCCGGGGCGCTCCCCGTGGCGAGCCAGGAGACGCTCACCGCGCGCCTGCGCCTCGCCGAGCGGCTCATCCTGGGGCTCAGGCTCGGCGACGGCATCCCCGAGGCCTGGCTGGCAGAGCGGGTGGCCCTCGAGCCGGGGCGCCTCCCCACGCTGCTCGAGACCTGGCGGGAGCGGGGGCTCCTCGTGAGCGCCCACGGGCGCCTGCGCCTCAGCGAGGCCGGCTTCCTGCTTTCCGACGCGCTGTTCGTGGAGCTGCTGTAGGGAGTCGTGTAGGATACGAACCGAACCATGCTGGATCCCAGCCTGAACGAGCGCCACCGCCAAGTTCTCCTGGCCGTGATCGCAGAGTACGTGGAGAGCGCCGAACCCGTGGGCTCCCGCTCCGTCGCGCGGCGGCACATGCGCGGCCTGTCCCCGGCCACGATCCGCAACGTCATGGCGGACCTGGAGGAGATGGGGTACCTCAGCCATCCGCACACCTCGGCGGGCCGGGTCCCCACCGACAAGGCCTACCGCTTCTACGTGGACGCGCTGCACCGCGTGCCCTGGGTGGGCGCCGGGGCGACCCCCGTCCGCCAGGAGTCGCCCCCGGGGCCGCCCAGCGGCGCCGAGCAGCTCATGGCCGAGACCCCCGCCCAGCTGTCCGTGGGGACGCACATGACGGGGATCCTGCTGGCCCCTCCACTCAAGCAGACGGCGCTGGACCGTATCGAGGTCGTGCGGCTGGGCGACGGCCGCGCCCTGGCGGTTGTCGTGACGGACACCGGCTGGGTCACGACCCAGGCGATCACGGTGGACACCCCGCTGGTGCCTGACGAGCTCCGCGAGATCGGCCGCACCCTGACGCGCCGCTACCGCGGGAAGACCTTCCAGGAGATCGTCGACGACCTGGCGGCGCCCGCCGACCCCCTGGATCCCCTGTGGACGCGCGGCCGGCCGATCCTCGACCAGATCGTCTCGCTCCTCCGCGCCCGGACGCTCTACGTCAGCGGCGCCATCAACATCCTGGACCACCCGGATCTCTCGGATGTGGCCACCATGCGGGGCCTGCTGCGCGCCTTCGAGGAGAAGGCGCGCCTGATCGACCTCCTTTCCCGCATGGCGCAGGAGCGCGGGATCCAGGTGGTCATCGGCGAGGAGAACCCCGTGGAAGGGATGCGGGAGTGCAGCCTTATCACCTCCACGTACACATACCGCGACCACGTCCTCGGCGTGCTGGGGGTGGTGGGGCCGCGCCGCATGCCCTATTCGGACGTCATCTCGCTGGTGGACGAGACGGCGCGGCTCGTGTCGAGCTCGCTGTCCCGCGTGCGCCGCGAGCTTTATCTCCCCCTCTGACGTCCCCCCGACAGGCCCCGGGGGCGTCGCGCCCCGGACAGGCTCTGCTATAATCAAGCACTGTCATGAGCGAACACGACACGAAGCCCGACGACACGGTCGTTCCACCCGATTCCCCCGACGGGGCGGCGCCCGACCCCGGGAGCGAGCTCCGCCAGCTCCGCGAGGCGCTCGAGGCCAAGACACGGCAGGCCGAGGCCAACTGGGAGCGCTACGTCCGCACGGTGGCCGAGTACGACAACGCGCGCAAGCGCGCCGCCCGCGACCGCGAGGAGTACATCCGCACCGCCAACGAGACGCTCCTGCGCGAGCTCCTGCCCGTCCTCGACAACTTCGACCGGGCGCTCCAGGCCGCGCGAGGCGATGCCGGCGCCGCCGCGGTCACCGCGGGCGTCGAGCTGATCCAGCGGGAGTTGCTGCGCGTGCTGGAGAAGGTCGGCGTCACGCCCTTCGTATCTCTGGGAGCTGTCTTCGATCCCGAGCGCCACGAAGCCATCGCCCGCGTCCCGGCCTCGGGCGAGCCGGAGATGACCGTGGTCGGCGAGACGGCGCGGGGCTACCTGCTGCACGGCCGCGTGCTGCGCCCGGCCATGGTGACGGTCGCCATGACGCCCGAGCCCGACCCTCCGTCCGGCGACTCCTCGTAACCGGTGGCCGCCAAGAACTTCTACGCCGTCCTCGGCGTGCCCAGGCAGGCCGACGATGCCGAGCTGAAGAAGGCCTACCGCAAGCTCGCCCGGATGTACCACCCCGACAAGAATCCCGGGGACAAGGTGTCCGAGGAGCGTTTCAAGGAGATCAACGAGGCCTACGCGGTCCTGTCGGATCCGGACAAGCGCGCCCAGTACGATCGCTTCGGCACCGTGTCCGGCCCCGCCAGCCAGGGCGGCCCCGGCGACATGGGCTTCGGCAGCATCTTCGAGGATCTCTTCGAGGGCTTCTTCGGCCAGCAGGAGCGGGGGCGCCGCACCCGCGCGCGCCGCGGGGACCACCTCCGCTACGACCTCGAGGTCTCGCTGGAGGAGGCCGCCGAGGGGCTCGAGACCAAGCTGCAGATCCCCCGCCACGAGACCTGTGAGACGTGCCGGGGTTCGGGGCAGCAGGCGGGCACCTCGCCGGAGGTGTGTGGGAGCTGCCGGGGCCAGGGGCAGGTGCGCTTCTCCCAGGGCTTCCTCACGGTGGCGCGCCCGTGCCCGCAATGCGGCGGGGAGGGGCGCATCAACCGGGCCCCGTGCCGTGACTGCCACGGTCAGGGCCGGCAGCGGAAGGAGCGGCTGCTCAAGATCACCATTCCCGCCGGCGTCGAGGACGGCAACCAGCTGCGCCTGTCGGGCGAGGGCGAGAGCGGGCTCTTCGGCGGCCCGGCCGGCGACCTGTTCGTGGTGCTCCACGTGAAACCCCACGAGATCTTCGTCCGGCACGGCGCGGATCTCCTCTGCGAGCTCCCCCTCGGCTTCCCGCAGGCGGCCCTCGGCGACCAGGTCGAGGTTCCGGTGCTCGGCGGAAAGGCCACGCTCACGGTGCCTCCGGGCACGCAGCCTGGCCAGCAGCTCCGCCTCAAGGGCAAGGGCATGCCGCACCTCAGGGGGCGCGGGCGCGGCGATACCGTGTACCAGGTGGTCATCGAGGTCCCGACGCGTCTCACCGCGCGACAGCGGGAGCTCCTCGAGGAATTCAAGCAGGTCTCGAAGGACGAGTCCGGACCGCTTCTGTCCTCGTTCGTCGAGCGGATGAAGGGGCTCTTCGGCTCCTGATGGGATTCTGGGCGCTCCGGATCCCGGCGGCGCCGGAGACCGCCGAGGGGCTCACCAACTTCCTCTGGGAGCAGGGCGCGCTGGGAGTGGTGGAGGAGGAGGCGGCGGGCGAGTCCCCGCGCCTCCGAGCCTTCTTCCCCGAGTCCACCTCCGCCCCCGCGCTCGTGGCGGCCGTGGGCGACTACCAGGAGTCGCTGGCCGCCCTCGGCCTGCTGCCAGCGCCCGCGCCCGTCGAGATCGAGCGGCTCCTCGAGGAGGCCTGGGCCAGCGCCTGGCAGCAGGCCTTCCCGCCGCGCGCGGTGGGCGAGCGCCTCATCGTCGTGCCGCCGTGGGAGGTCTCGTCCAACGCGCTGGCGCCGCGGCTGCCCGTGGTCATCCAGCCAGGGCGAGCTTTCGGGACGGGCCAGCATGGCAGCACGGAAGGCTGCCTCGTCCTCCTGGAGAAGGCGATCGGGGGTCGGCGGCCCGGGGTCGTGCTGGACATCGGCACGGGCACGGGGATCCTCGCCGTGGCGGCGGCGAGGCTCGGCGCCCCCGGGGTCTGTGCCATCGACGTGGACCCCGACGCCGTCGGCGCCGCGCGCGAGAACGCGCAGCGGAACGGTTGTGCCGGGAAGATCCAGGTCGCCCTCGGCGGCCCCGAGTCCCTGCGGAGGACGGCCGCCTTCGACCTCGTGCTCGCCAATCTCCTGACCCGGGCCCATCTCACGCTGGCCCCTCACTACGCGCGCCTCCTGGCCACCGGGGGCGCGCTCGTCCTGGGGGGGATGCTCGCGGGGGAGGAGCCGGAGGTTGCCGGCGCTCTCTCCCCGAACGGGCTCGTCCTGGACGCCTCGATCGAGATCGACGGCTGGGTCTCGCTGCTCCTGCACCGGGAGCCCTGAGTCCTCGGTGCCGAGCTTCTATCTCCGCGCCGAGGCGGTGAGCGGTCCGCGCGTCACCTTCGACGCGCAGGAGACCCGCCACCTCGCCCGCGTGCTCCGTCTCGCACCGGGCGACGTGGTGCAAGCCGTGGACGGGCAGGGACAGGAGCTCACCGTGAGGCTCACGCGCGTGGACGCGCGGTCGGCGGAGGGCCTGATCCTGGGCCGCGAGGGGCGCCAGCGGGAGTCGCCGCTCCACCTCACGCTCGTGCAGGGGCTCCCCAAGGGGGCCAAGCTGGAGACGATCATCCGCATGGCCACGGAGCTGGGCGTCAGCCGTGTGGTGCCGGTGGTCACCGAGCGCACCGTGGTGCGGACGGATGCGGTGCGCCGCGCTGGACGCCTCGACCGCTGGCAGCGCGTGGCCCGCGAGGCGGCCAAGCAATGCGGGCGCACGGTGATCCCGGAGGTCGCCGCCGCGCGCCCGCTGGCGGAGTGGCTCCACGAAGGGCGCCCGGACGGGCTCTTGCTCTGCCTCTGGGAGGAGGAGCACGCCCTGCTGGCGGACCGGCTCCCGCCCCCGCCGGTCTCCGTCGCCACGCTCGTCGTGGGACCCGAGGGCGGGCTCGCCGCGGGCGAGGTCGACGCACTCGGGGCGGCCGGCGCCGTCACGGCGAGCCTGGGCGGGCGGGTGCTCAGGACCGAGACGGCGGGGCCCGTGGGGCTGGCGCTGCTGCAGGCGCGCTACGGTGACCTCGGTGGCGCTTCCTCGGCGGGCCCGGAGGCTCGTCCCTCAGCGGGCGGCTGAGGCAGCCGATCAAGTGTCACGGAAATGAGACAGGTGGCGGAATCGCGCGTGTCTTCGATGCCACAGCAGAGCGGCGACCAAGCCCTGCGTGAGACCGATATCGCCAATGACATCAGCGCGTTCCGGTGAATGACGCCCTGTGGCAGCGAGATTGCAGCTCTGCCCCCCGGGTCATGGATTCCCAGCGAACGATCCGGAGGAAGATCAGCGTAGAAGGCGTCGGGCTCCACACGGGCGAGCCGGTCCGGCTCACCCTCTCCCCCGCCGCATCCGACACCGGCATCCTCTTCCGCGCCGCGGACGGCACGCTGATTCCCGCGAACACCGAGCATGTGGTCAACTCCCACTTCGCCACGACCCTCGGCGCCTTCGGCGTGAGAGTGCGGACCGTGGAGCACCTGATGGCGGCCGCGCACGGTCTGGGCATCGACAATCTGCTGGTTGACGTGAACGGCGACGAGCTGCCCGCCCTGGACGGCAGCGCCAGCGGCTTCGTGGAGATGCTCGAGCAGGCCGGGCGGGTGTCGCTGGCCGTACCGCGCCAGACTCTCTCCATCGACACGGGTATCCGCGTCGAGTAGGGGGACCGCTTCATCCAGGTGGTGCCCTCGGAGACCTTCCGCATCAGCTACACGCTCGACCACGACCATCCGGTCATCGGGCTCCAGGTCGCGTCCGTGGAGATCACCGAGGCCGCCTTCGTGGACGAGCTGGCGCCGGCCCGCACCTACGGGTTCCTGCGGGACGTGGGGGCGATGCGGCGGAACGGTCTGGCCCGCGGCGGCTCCCTCGACAACGCCGTCGTGGTGGGGAAGCGCTCGGTGCTCAACGACAGCCTCCGCTTCCCGGACGAGTTCGTCCGCCACAAGATCCTGGACCTCGTGGGCGACCTCTTCCTCCTGGGCCGCGCGCTCGTGGGGCACGTGGTCGCGCGCAACGCCGGGCACGCGCTCAACTACCGGCTGCTCGTGGCGATCCAGGAGGCGACGGCCGCCGGGCGCCGCCGGGCCCGCCGGCGGACCGCGACGGCGCTCGCCCCGGACGCGGCGCCGGCCACCCTCGAGCGCGCCCACCCCGCGATCCCCGGGCTCGCGTCCCTGTAGCGGGCCCTCGCCGGCCACGCCGGGGGGGCCCCGACTTCCTCCGCCCGCCGGGAAGGCCGACGCTATAATGGGGCCGTGTTTCTGCACCCTCGATGCCTGTTACGGCTCGGCCTCCTGCTCGTCGTGGCGGGGGCGGCGCTGGTCGCGCCCGGGGCCGCCGAGGCCGAGATCAGGATCAGCAACCTGTCGGTCTTCCTGAACGATTACGACGTCACCGTCCAGGTCGTGCTGCTCAGCGCCGTCCCGCCGGCCTTGCACGAGAGCCTGCACAGCGGCGTGGCCACCCACGTGCGCTTCAACGTGGAGCTCTGGCAGTACAGCCGGTTCTGGGTGGAGCGCCGGATCCAGACGCGCGCCGTGGAGCGGCAGCTCACCTACAACGTGTTGACCAAGGAGTACAAGGTCGCCTCCGTGGCCGGGGAGCAGCGGGAGCCGTACCTCACCAAGAACCTGCGTGAGGCGCAACGGGTGCTGTCCGATCTGAGGGTGGCGCGGCTGGCGCCGGCCTCCGCCCTCGACGCCCAGGAGCTCTACTACGTGCGCGTGCGGGCGGATGTCTCGCTCGGCGGGGTGAACTCCTGGGTGGCGCGCATGGCCGGGGACGCCGCCGAGACGCCGTGGGTGCAGTCGAGCCTGCTGACGGTGAGCCGGAGCCAGTGATGCCACTGCTCCAGGGCCGGCCGGGCGAGCAGGGCAAGCGCAAGCGCAACCTGCTGATCATCAGCGGGATCCTCGTCCTGCTGGTGGTCGGCACCGTGTTCGAGGTGGGGATCCGGACTCCGCAGATCCCGCTCGCCTCCAACCTCCTGGTGCTGGCGCTGCTCAACCTGAACCTGGTCGTCTTCCTGCTGCTGCTGGTCCTCCTGTTCCGCAACCTGGTGAAGCTCTCGTTCGAGCGCCGCCAGAAGGTCATCGGCGCGCGCTTCAAGGCCAAGCTCGTGCTGGCCTTCCTCTCCCTCGCGCTGACCCCAGGCATCCTGATCTTCATCATCGCGTCCAACTTCATCACGACCTCCATCGAGGGGTGGTTCAAGCCCCAGGTCGAGCGGCCGCTGGACCAGGCCCTGGAGGTGGCGCAGGCGTACTACCAGACGCTCGAGGGCACGGCGCTCAGGCACGCCCGTTACATCGCGCGCGTGGCGGAGCGGGAGGAGCTCCTGGCCGACCAGCGGCGCGAGGCGCTCGCCGCCTTCCTCGAGGAGCAGCGGGACCGACTCGGGCTGTCGGCCATCACGATCTTCGACCGGAACGGGCAGGAGCAGTTCCACGCCAAGGATCCTGGGCTCTCCGCCCTCCGGGCCCGCTCCATGCACAAGGACAAGGTCGCGCAGGGGCTCAGCGGGCAGGAGGTGACCACGGTCCACGAGCTGGACCGGGGCGACATGATCCAGGCCGTGGTCCCGGTGCGCGACTCGGACCGCCGGGTGCAGGGCGCCCTGGTGGTGTCCAGCCACGTGAGCCAGCGGCTCGAGAACCGCCTGCGGGGCATCAGCCAGGCCTTCCAGGAATACAAGCAGCTCAAGCTGCTCAAGAACCCCATCAAGGGCATCTACATCCTGCTGTTCCTGCTCATGACGCTCATCATCGTGTTCTCGGCCACCTGGTTCGGTCTCTATCTCGCCCGGGGCATCACGGACCCGATCCAGATGCTGGCGGAGGGCACACGCGAGGTCGCCGCCGGCAACCTCGCCTACCAGGTGCAGGTGCGCGCCGACGACGAGATCGGGACCCTCGTGGACTCCTTCAACCGGATGACGCGGGATCTCTTCTCCTCCAAGGCCAAGCTGGAGGAGGCTTACCTGGACCTGCAGGCCAAGCACGGCGAGATGGAGATGCGCCGCCGCTACACCGAGACCGTCCTGGAAGCCGTCGCCACCGGGGTCGTCTCCCTGGATCCCGCGGGACGCGTGACCACCATCAACAGCGCCGCCGAGCGGATGCTTGGCATCCCCGCACGCGAGGCGCTCGGGCAGCCCGACTCCGCCGTCTTCCGCCGGCCCGAGTTCGGGGACATCGCGGCCCTGATCAAGCGCATGGCGCGGCTCAAGGAGGGGACGGTCGAGCGCGAGGTGCATCTCCGGCGCGACGGCCAGGCCATCACGCTCCTGTCCTCGGCCACCGCCCTCCGGGGTCCAGACGGGACCGACATGGGGTTGGTGCTGGTGTTCGACGATCTGACCGAGCTCCTGAAGGCCCAGCGGCTCGCCGCGTGGCGGGAGGTCGCCCAGCGCATCGCTCACGAGATCAAGAACCCGCTCACGCCGATCCAGCTGTCCGCCCAGCGCCTGAGGCGCCGGCTCGCCGGAGACGGGAGCCTCGAGGAGAAGCGGCTGCTGGAGGAGGCCACGGCCACGATCATCCAGGAGGTGGACGGGCTCAAGCAGCTGGTGGACGAGTTCTCCCGCTTTGCGCGCATGCCCGCCCTGTCGCTCCGGCCCACGGACCTGGCCCGGCTCCTCGATGGGGTGATCGTCCTGTACCGCGAGTCGCATCCGGCCCTCACCATCACGTCGGCGTTCTCCCCCGACCTGCCGCAGATCGAGGTGGATCCCAACCAGATCAAGCGTGCCGTCCTGAACCTGGTGGACAATGCCGTGGAGGCTGTGGGCCAGTCCGGCGAGGTGACCGTCGAGACCGTCTGGCTCCCCGAGGCGCGGCGGGCGCGCATCGTCGTCGCCGACACGGGACCAGGCATCGCCCAGGAGGACCGCGAGCGGCTCTTCCTGCCGTACTTCTCCACGAAAGCCACGGGCATGGGGCTCGGGCTCCCCATCGTCCACCAGATCGTGACCGACCACGGCGGCACCATCTGGCTCGAGGACAACCTGCCGCAGGGCAGCCGTTTCGTCCTCGAGCTGCCGGCGGGCCGGCTCGCGCCCGCCGCGGTCGAGGCCTGACGGGAGCGCCCGCTGACCCATGGCCGGCGAGCACATCCTCATCGTGGACGACGAGCGCGCCATCCAGAAGGCGCTGCGGGGCGTGCTCGAGGACGAGGGCTACCGCGTCTCGGCGGTGGGCTCGGGTCAGGATGCCCTCACCCGGGTCGCGGAGGAGTCCCCGGAGCTGATCTTCCTGGACATCTGGATGCCGGGCATGGACGGGCTCGAGGCCCTGGCCGAGATCAAGCGGCTGCGGCCGGAAACCGCCGTGGTGATGATCTCCGGGCATGCCACCATCGAGACGGCCGTCAAGGCCACCAAGCTGGGCGCCTACGACTTCGTCGAGAAGCCGCTCTCCCTGGAGAAGACGCTGCTGGCCGCGGCCCGCGCGCTGGACCACTCGCGGCTCGAGCGGGAGAACCGCGCTCTGCGCGAGCAGGTCGAGCGCCGCCAGGAGATCGTCGGCAAGGGCCCCCTCATCGAGGAGCTGCGGCGGCAGATCGCCACGGCGGCGCCGACCAACGGGCGCGTGCTCATCCAGGGCGAGAACGGCGCCGGGAAGGAGCTCGTGGCCCGGGCCATCCACGCGCTGTCCACGCGGCGCGAGGGGCCCTTCGTCGAGGTGAACTGCGCCGCCATTCCCGAAGAGCTCATCGAGTCGGAGCTGTTCGGCCACGAGCGCGGCGCCTTCACCGGGGCGGTGGCGCGCCGGCGCGGGAAGTTCGAGGTCGCCGACACCGGCACCCTCTTCCTCGACGAGATCGGGGACATGAGCCTCAAGACGCAGGCCAAGGTGCTGCGCGTCCTCGAGGAGCAGGCCTTCGAGCGGGTGGGCGGCAAGGAGACCCTCCGCGTGGACGTGCGCGTGCTCGCCGCGTCCAACCAGGACCTGAAGGAACGGATCGCGCAGGGCCGCTTCCGCGAGGATCTCTACTACCGCCTCAACGTCATCCCCGTCGAGGTCCCCCCGCTGCGCCGGCGCAAGGAGGACATCCCGACGCTGGTGGAGCACTTCATCGCGCTCTTCTCGGCGGACAACGGGAAGCGGCCGAAGACCGTGTCGGTGGAGGCCCTCGCCTACTTCCTTTCCTACGACTGGCCGGGCAACGTCCGGGAGCTCCGCAACATGGTGGAGCGGCTCGTCATCATGGCGCCGCGCGACGTGATCGGCCCGGAGGACCTTCCCCCGCCGCTGCGCCCCAAGGAGACCCCGGCGGGCGCGGAGGAGGCTCAGCGGGAGCGGACGCTCAAGGAGGCCCGCGAAGCCTTCGAGCGCGCCTACGTCCTGGCGGAGCTGCGGGCCCACGACGGCAACGTGACGCGCACCGCCGAGAAGCTCGGCATCGAGCGCAGCCACCTGTACCGCAAGCTCAAGAGCTACGGCATCACAGCGTCCAAGGGCTGAGCCGGCGCCCGACGCTCCGTGCCCGGCGGCATGCCGTCAGTCGTCCCGGCGGCCAGTCCGGGCCTGGCGGCTCATGGCGTGGAGCGCAGCCCCCACCAGGGCCACGCCGGCCGCGCTCCCGACCCCAACGGCCGCCAGCACCCACAGCGCTCCGCCCCCCTCGCGCCGGGCGTCGTGCCTGGCCCGCTCGCGCGCCGTCATCTCGCTGATCCCCTCGCGGATCCGGTCCATGAGGGCGCGGCCCTCGTCCGTGAGGACCACCCGGACCGCCGCGGCCTCGCCCTCGTGTCGGCGAAGCTCGATGGTTCGGTGGAGCTCGGCCAGCTTGGCGGAGATGAGCGGCTGGAGGGCGTCGAGGCGCTCTCGCTGCCCCGGCCGAGCGGCAAGTCCGACCCGCAGCTCCCGCTGCCGCTCCCACAGGGCGGCGAGGGCGTCCTGGTAGGGCTCGAGGTAACGCTCGTCCCCCGTGAGGAGGTAGCCGCGCTGCCCCGTCTCGGCGTCCTTCAGCAGGGACAGGAAGGCGTTCAGCCGCTCGACGTTGACGAGTGTCCCCTCGACCCGGCGGGTCGCGTCGATGAACATCAGCGTGCCGTCGACGGCGACGACCGCAGTGACGATGACCAGGGCGAGCCCGACCCAGAGAAGGTGGACCGCCCGTCGCGAGTCGACGCGCACGGGGGGCATCGGGCCACGGTCCCGGTAGTCACGTCGGCGCAGCCCCGCCGGCCGGGCTGGCGCCGCCGGGATCCGGGCGAGGTCTCCGGGCCCGGCCGGCTTGCGCTCATCCATCGTCCGATCATACATACCCGCCATGCTCTTGACACGCTGGAGGTCTGAGGGTAGGGTGAAACAACACCCTGACTGACTCCTTTAAGCGGGCCCAGCGAGGCCGGCAAGGAGCAAGAGATGTGGATCCCGGCTTCCCCGTGCAGCAGTTCCCAGCCCCGGACGGGGCGATTTTTTTTGCCCCGGAGCGCCCCCACCCCATGACCGGCCGCGAGAAGGCCCAGGTCCTGGACGACTCCGCGCTCGATCGGGCGCTGACCCGTATCGCCCACGAGGTCGTCGAGCAGGCAGGTGGCGAAGGGGTGGCGCTGGTCGGGATCAAGACTCGTGGGGTCACCCTGGCCGAGCGCATCGCCGAGAAGGTCGCCGCCATCGAGGGCACCAGGCCCCCGGTAGGCGCCCTCGACATCACGCTCTACCGGGACGACCTGCGGCTCAAGGCCGAGCAGCCGGCCGTCCGCGGCACCGAGATCCCCTTCCCGCTCAAGGGGCGCACGGTGGTCCTGGTGGACGACGTGCTCTTCACGGGCCGGACCATCCGCGCCGCCATGGACGCCGTGATGGACCTGGGCCGCCCCCGCATCATCCGCCTGGCCGTCCTCATCGACCGCGGCCACCGCGAGCTGCCGATCCGCCCCGACTATGTCGGCAAGAACCTTCCGACCAGCCGGCGCGAGACGGTGGCGGTGATGCTCCGCGAGCACGACGGCGTGGACCGCGTCGTCATTCAAGAGCCGACCGAATGATCGGCGAGCCGCAGCCGCAGGCGAGGCGAGCGGAGATGGTCATCCCCCGAGCGGAGCGAGGCGGCGAGCCGCAGCCCGCAATGCGAGGCGCAGCCGAAGGCGAGCCGAGCCCAAGGATCCCAAGAGCGCGAAGCGCGCCGAGGCGAGCGGAGATGGTCATCCCCCGAGCGGAGCGAGGCGGCGAGCCGCAGCCCGCAATGCGAGACGCAGCCGAAGGCGAGCCGAGCCCAAGGATCCCAGGAGCGCGAAGCGCGCCGAGGCGAGCGGAGATGGCAATCCCCCGAGCGGAGCGAGGTCGATGGACCAGAGGAGCCGGGCCATGCCCTGGAAGCGAAAAGACCTCCTGAGCTTGCAGGATCTCGAGGCCGTGGAGATCCGTGATGTGCTGGACACGGCCGAGTCCATGAAGGAGATCGCGACCCGCGACATCAAGAAGGTGCCGGCGCTCCGGGGCAAGACGGTGGTGAACCTCTTCTACGAGGCCTCGACGCGGACGCGCACCTCCTTCGAGATCGCGGGCAAGTGGCTCTCGGCGGACGTCGTCAACTTCTCCGCCTCGGGCTCGAGCGCCGAGAAGGGCGAGAGCTTGCTGGACACGGCGAAGAACATCGAGGCGATGAGCCCGGACGTCGTGGTGGTCCGCCACAAGGCCTCGGGTGCCCCGGCGCTGCTCGCCCGGCACCTGCGCTGCGCCGTCGTGAACGCCGGCGACGGCGCCCACGAGCACCCCACGCAAGGGCTGCTGGACCTCCTGACGATCCGGGAGAAGAAGGGCCACCTGGAGGGGCTCAACGTGACGATCGTCGGCGACATCGCCCACAGCCGCGTGGCCCGCTCGGACATCCACGGGATGCGGAAGATGGGCATCACGGTGACGGTGGCGGGGCCGCCCACGCTCATCCCCCCCGCCTGCCAGGAGCTCGGCGTCAAGGTGAGCCACCGGCTGGAGGAGGCCATCGCGAACGCCGACGTGATCATGATGCTCCGGCTCCAGCGCGAGCGGATGGAGAGCGGCCTCATCCCCTCCCTGCGGGAGTACTCGCGCATCTGGGGGGTGTCGCTGGACACGCTCAGGCACTGCCGGCCCGACGTGCTGATCATGCACCCGGGGCCGGTGAACCGCGGGGTCGAGCTGTCCCCCGAGGTGGCCGACAGCCCGTACTCGGTGATCCTGGACCAGGTGTCCAACGGCGTGGCGGTGCGCATGGCGGTCCTCTACCTGCTGGCGGGGAGCCAGCCGGCATGAGCCTGCTCATCCGTCAGGGTCGCATCGTGGATCCGGCCGGCGGGATCGATGGCATCCAGGACGTGCTCGTGGCGGACGGGCGGATCGTCAAGGTGGGCCCGGGCCTCACGGCGCCCCCGGGCGCCCAGGTCATCGACGCGGCGGGGAAGGTCGTCTGCCCGGGCTTCATCGACATCCACGTCCACCTGCGCGAGCCCGGCTTCGAGTACAAGGAGACGGTGGCGAGCGGCACCCGCGCGGCGGCGGCCGGCGGCTTCACCGCCGTGGCCTGCATGGCCAACACCTTCCCGGTCAACGACAACCGCGCCGTCACCGACTACATCCTCGCCAAGGCCCGCGTGGAGGGCGTCGTGCGCGTCTACCCCATCGGCGCCGTCACGCGGGGGCTTCGCGGGGAGCAGCTGGCGGAGCTGGCGGAGCAGGCCGAGGCCGGCTGCGTGGCCTTCTCCGACGACGGCGAGTGCGTCATGAACGCCGCGCTGTACCGGCGCGCCATGGAGTACGCGCTCCCCTTCGGGACGCCGCTCATCAGCCACGCCGAGGACTGCCACCTGGCGCACGGCGGCGTCATGCACGAGGGACTCGTCTCCACCGAGCTCGGCCTGACGGGGCAGCCCGCGGCGGCCGAGGATGTGATGGTCGCCCGGGACATCCTCCTGGCGGAGCTCACGGGGGCCCATGTCCACATCGCCCACATCTCCACGGCCGGCGCCGTGCGGCTCGTGCGTGACGGCAAGGCCCGCGGCATCCGCGTGACGGCCGAGGTGACCCCGCACCATCTGCTGCTCACGGACGAAGCGGTGCGCGACTACGACCCGAACACGAAGATGCAGCCGCCGCTGCGCAGCAAGGGCGACGTGGAGGCCGTGCTGGAGGGGCTCCTGGACGGCACCATCGACTGCGTGGCCACCGACCACGCCCCGCATGCCCAGTCCGAGAAGGAGGGCGAGTTCGCGGCGGCCGCCAACGGCGTCGTCGGCCTCGAGACGGCCGTCCCGCTCCTGCTGGACCGGCTCGTGCGGCCCGGCCGCCTCGACCTCGCCACCTTCGTGGCGCGTCTGTCCTCGGGCCCCGCCCGCGTCCTCGGCCTGCCGGGCGGCAGCCTCGCGTCCGGGGCCGCTGCGGACATCACCATCCTGGACCTCGAGCGCCCCTTCGCCGTGGACCCCGGCCTCTTCCGCTCGCGGAGCCGCAACACGCCCTTCCGGGGCCTGACGGGCACGGGAGCGCCGGTCATGACCATCGTCGGCGGCACGGTGGTCGCGCCATGACCGAGACGCTGCTGGCGCTGGCCGACGGGCGCCTCTTCCGGGGCGAGCCCTGCGGGGCCGTGGGGGAGGCCCACGGGGAAGTCGTGTTCAACACCGCGATGACGGGCTACCAGGAGATCATGACCGACCCCTCGTACCGGGGACAGCTCGTCTGCATGACCTATCCGCTCATCGGTAACTACGGCGTCAACCCGGAAGACGTCGAGTCCCGACGGCCATGGCTCGGCGGGCTCATCGTCAAGGAGGCCTGCCCCTACCCCTCCTCGTGGCGCGGGCGGATGTCGCTCGACGGCTACATGAAGGAGCACGGGATCGTCGGCATCCAGGGCATCGACACCCGCGCGCTGACCCGCCACCTCCGCGACCGGGGCGCCCAGGAGGGCATCATCTCCTCCACGGAGGGCGACCACGCCCGGCTGGTGGAGCGGGCGCGGGCGCTGCCGGGCCTGGTTGGCCGAGACCTCGTGCGGGAGGTGACGGCGGACACGCCCCGGGGCTGGGGAGAGGGGACCTGGGATCTCCGCCGCGGCTACGCGGAGCCGCCGGCGCCGCGCTTCCGCGTCGTCGCCTTCGACGCGGGCATCAAGAACAATATCCTGCGCCGGCTCGCCTCGCTCGGCTGCGCGCTCCAGGTGGTGCCGGCCGGGACCCCCGCCGAGCAGATCCTCGAGATGCGGCCCCACGGCCTCTTCCTCTCCAACGGCCCGGGCGACCCGGAGCCGGTGCAGTACCTGATCCGGACGGTGCGGAGCCTCTTCGGCCGGCTGCCGATCTTCGGCATCTGCCTCGGCCATCAGATCCTGGGGCTCGCCTTCGGCGGGACGACCTACAAGCTCAAGTTCGGTCATCACGGCGCCAACCACCCGGTGCAGAACCTGCTGACCGGCGGCGTCGAGATCACCTCCCAGAACCACGGCTTCGCGGTGGACCCGGGCTCGATCGCGCGCTTCGGGGTCGAGCCGACCCACGTGAGCCTGAACGACGGCACCTCCGAGGGGATGCGCCACCGGGAGCTGCCCATCTTCTCCGTGCAGTACCACCCCGAGGCCTCCCCCGGTCCGCACGACGCCGACTACCTCTTCCGGGACTTCATTGCGCTGATGGCAGGCGAGCAAGGAGGCTGACCTCTCCATGCCGAAGTATTTGATCTCGTACCGCAAGACCGAGGAGTCGGGACAGAAGCCCGAGTGGGCCAGCTTCACCACCGAGAGCGAGCTGTCGCTGGAGGCCCACGCCGTCAAGGAGCGCGTCGAGAAGCGCATGGGCGTGCTCGGCGAGAAGCTCTGGGGCAAGGGCGAGGTCGTGTGGGTGGGCTCGGGCCGCCTGGACGACGTGCTCTACAAGCGGGAGGAGGCCGCGCCGGAGGTCTCCATCATCTACGGGCTCGTCGTGGGCGGATAGACCGCCGTGCCGAAGCGGACCGACCTCGAGAAGATCCTCCTCATCGGCTCCGGGCCCATCGTGATCGGCCAGGCCTGCGAGTTCGACTACTCGGGCACGCAGGCCTGCAAGGCGCTGCGGGAGGAGGGCTTCCAGGTGGTGCTGGTGAACTCGAACCCGGCCACCATCATGACCGACCCCGAGATGGCGCACCGCACCTACGTGGAGCCGCTCACCCCGGAGTTCGTCGCCAAGGTGATCGCCCGCGAGCGCCCCGACGCCATGCTCCCCACCGTGGGCGGGCAGACCGGGCTGAACCTGGCAGTGGCGCTGTCGGAGGACGGCACGCTGGACCGCCACGGCGTCGAGCTCATCGGCGCCAAGCTGCCGGCCATCAAGACCGCCGAGGACCGCAACCTCTTCGGCGCGGCCATGGCGCGGATCGGGCTCGAGATGCCCACGGGCTTCTACGCGGAGAGCCCGCCGGAGGCGCTGGAGGGGATGCGCCAGCGCCGGATGCAGTTCCCCCTGATCCTCCGGCCCTCGTTCACGCTGGGCGGCACCGGCGGCTCGATCGCCTACAACCCGGAGGAGCTCGAGGCCGCCATCAAGTGGGGACTCCAGCAGAGCCCCGTGGGCCAGGTGCTGGTGGAGGAGTCCGTCATCGGCTGGAAGGAGTTCGAGCTGGAGGTGATGCGCGACCTCAGGGACAACGTCGTCATCATCTGCTCCATCGAGAACTTCGACCCCATGGGCGTCCACACGGGCGACTCCATCACCGTGGCGCCCGCCCAGACGCTGACGGACAAGGAGTACCAGCTCATGCGCGACGCCTCCCTCGCGATCATCCGCGAGATCGGCGTCGAGACCGGCGGGTCGAACATCCAGTTCGCCGTCAACCCGCGGGACGGGCGCATGGTCGTCATCGAGATGAACCCCCGCGTCTCGCGCTCGTCGGCGCTGGCCTCCAAGGCCACGGGCTTCCCCATCGCCAAGATCGCGGCGAAGCTGGCCGTCGGCTACACGCTGGACGAGCTGCGCAACGACATCACCCGCGAGACCCCGGCCTCCTTCGAGCCCGCCATCGACTACTGCGTGGTCAAGTTCCCGCGCTGGGCCTTCGAGAAGTTCCCCGAGGCCGAGCAGACCCTCACCACGCAGATGAAGTCCGTGGGCGAGGTCATGGCCATCGGGCGCACCTTCAAGGAGGCGCTCCAGAAGGCGATCCGCTCGCTGGAGCAGGACCGCTGGGGGCTCACGCTGGACCGGCCGCTCGAGGGGCTCGAGGCGCTGCGCCAGAAGATCCGCGTGCCCAACCCCGAGCGCTGCTTCGCCATCGCCGAGGGCTACCGGCGCGGGCTCACGACCGGGGAGATCGCCGAGCTGTCGGCGATCGACCCGTGGTTCCTCGACAACGTGCGCGAGATCGTCGAGCTGGAGCCGCGCATCCGGGCCGCCGGGCTCGGAGAGGCCCGCCTCCTCCGCCGGGCCAAGCAGATGGGCTTCGCCGACCGTCGCATCGCCGAGCTGGCGGGCGTCACCGAGCCCGAGGCGCGGGCCGCGCGGCTCGCCGCGGGCATCCGCGCCACCTTCAAGATGGTGGACACCTGCGCCGCCGAGTTCGTCGCCTACACCCCCTACCTCTACTCGACCTACGAGGAGGAGGACGAGGCGCCGCCCACCCCGCGGCCCAAGGTCGTCATCCTCGGCTCGGGGCCGAACCGGATCGGCCAGGGCATCGAGTTCGACTACGCCTGCGTGCACGCCGCTTTTGCGCTCAAGGAGATCGGCGTCGAGGCGATCATGGTCAACTGCAACCCTGAGACGGTCTCCACCGACTACGACACCTCCGACCGCCTCTACTTCGAGCCGCTCACGTTCGAGGACGTGATGAACATCGTGGAGCGGGAGCAGCCGCAGGGGGTCATCGTCCAGTTCGGCGGCCAGACCCCGCTCAAGCTGGTGGTGGCGCTCCAGGCCGCCGGCGTCCCGATCCTGGGCACGCCGTCCGACGCCATCGACCGCGCGGAGGACCGCGGGCGCTTCGCCCGGCTGCTGGAGGGGCTCCACCTCGCCCAGGCCCCGGGCGACATGGCCCGCTCCTTCGACGAGGCGGCGCGCATCGCGACGGCCATCGGCTATCCGGTGCTGGTTCGACCCTCCTACGTCCTGGGCGGGCGCGCCATGCAGATCGTCTACGACGAAGAGGACCTGCGCGGTTACATGGGCGAGGCCGTGCGCGTGAGCCCGGAGCATCCGATCCTCGTGGACAAGTTCCTGGAGGACGCCATCGAGATCGACGTGGACGCCATCGCCGACGGCGAGCGCGTGGTCGTGGGCGGCGTCATGGAGCACGTGGAGAAGGCGGGCATCCACTCGGGCGACTCGGCCTGTGCCCTGCCCCCCTACTCGCTGGGTGACGACCAGGTCGAGCGCATCAAGGCGCAGACGCGCGCGCTGGCCCGTGAGCTGGGGGTGATCGGCCTCCTGAACATCCAGTTCGCCATCAAGAACGAGACGATCTTCGTCCTCGAGGTCAACCCGCGGGCCTCCCGGACCGTGCCCTTCGTCTCCAAGGCGATCGGCGTCCCCCTGGCGAAGCTCGCCACCAAGGTGATGCTGGGGGCGCGCCTCGTCGACCTGGGCCTGGGCGAGGAGCGCGAGGTCGCCCACATCGCCATCAAGGAGGCCGTGTTCCCCTTCGTCAAGTTCCCCGGCGTGGACGCCGTCCTGGGGCCCGAGATGAAGTCCACGGGCGAGGTGATGGGGATCGACCAGGACTTCCGGAAGGCCTACGTGAAGGCCCAGCTCTCGGCGCACTCGCCACTGCCCACCTCGGGCAAGGTGTTCATCTCGGTCAAGAACCGCGACAAGCGCGCCGCCCTGGGCATCGCCAAGCGGCTCAGCGAGATGGGCATGAGCCTCGTGGCGACCACCGGCACGGCCAAGCTCCTGGCTCTGCAGGGCATGACCGTGGAGACCATCCACAAGGTGGCCGAGGGCTACCGGCCCAACATCGTGGATCTCATGAAGCGCGGCGAGATCGCCCTGGTCTTCAACACGCCCGAGGACGGACGCGCTCGCAAGGACTCCTCCATCATCCGCCGCACAGCCGTGACCCAGAACATCCCCTACTACACCACGGTGGACGGCGCCCAGGCGGCCATCGGCGGGATCGAGGCCCTGCTCAAGGGGGAGATCTCCGTGCGGTCGCTCCAGGAATACCATGCCGCCCCCTGACCCCCGCGGCCGGCTCATCGTGGCCCTGGATGTGGACAGCCTCGACGCCGCCGGGAGGCTCATGGACCGGCTGGAGGGCCTCGTGCGGCGATTCAAGATCGGCTCCCAGCTCTTCACCGCCTGCGGTCCGGCGGCGGTGGAGGCCGTGCACAAGCGCGGCGCCGAGGTCTTCCTCGACCTCAAGTTCCACGACATCCCGAGCAGCGTGGCCGGGGCCGCGCGGGAGGCCGCGCGCCTGGGCGTCTTCATGTTCAACGTCCACGCCTCCGGAGGCCGCGCGATGATGCAGGCGGCGGCCGGCGCCGCGGCGGCGGCGACTCCGCCCGGGGCGCGGCGCCCGCTCGCGCTCGCCGTGACCGTGCTGACGAGCCTGGACCGGGCGGCGCTCCAGCGGGAGCTCCGGGTGGCCTCGTCGGTGGAGGGGCATGTGCTCCACCTGGCCGGCCTCGCCCGCGCCGCCGGACTCGACGGCTGCGTGGCCTCGCCCGGCGAGATCGCCCCGCTCAGGAACCACCTGGGCGCGGGCTGGGTGATCGTGACGCCAGGGGTGCGCCCGGCGGGCAGCGATCCGCACGATCAGTCGCGCGTGGCCACTCCCGCGGCGGCCGCCCGCGCTGGGGCCCACTACCTGATCGTTGGCCGGCCCATCACCGCTGCCCCCGACCCGGCCGCCGCCGCCCGCGCCATCCTCCACGACATCTCCCCCTGACCTTCACCCGCCCCGCCCTCCGATGAGCGCCGCAGGCGCGAAGAGGCCCAACCGCAAAGCGAAATCCTCCACGTTCAAGCACCATGGTCAGAGCGCCGCAGGCGCGAAGAGGCCCAACCGCAAGGCGAAATCCTCCACGTTCAAGCGCCATGGTCAGAGCGCCGCAGGCGCGAAGAGGCCAAACCGCAAAGCGAAATCCTCCACGTTCAAGCACCATGGTCAGAGCGCCGCAGGCGCGAAGAGGCCAAACCGCAAAGCGAAATCCTCCACGTTCAAGCGCCATGGTCAGAGCGCCGCAGGCGCGACCCACGCGGCCCTGATCCGCCGGCTCTTCGAGATCGGGGCCCTGCGCTTCGGCGAGTTCACCCTCAAGTCCGGGATCACGTCGCCCTTCTACATCGACCTCCGCGTCGTCATCTCCCACCCCGACGTGCTGGCGCGGATCGGAGCGCTCATGGCGGAGGCCGTCTCGCGCTGCCGGGCCGACCGCATCGCCGGCATCCCCTACGCCGGGTTGCCGCTCGCCGTGGCCACGAGTCTGGCCGGCAATTTCCCGCTCATCTACCCGCGGCGGGAGGAGAAGGCCTACGGCACGAGGAAGCGGATCGAGGGGCTCCACGAGCCGGGCGAGCAGGTCGTCGTCATCGACGACATCGTCACCGATGGGGCGAGCAAGTTCGAGGCGATCCAGCCGCTGGAGGAGGCGGGGCTCGTGGTCAAGGACCTCGTGATCCTCATCGACCGCGAGCAGGGCGGCCGCGAGCGGCTGGCCGCCAGGGGCTACGCGCTCCACGCCGTGCTCACGATCTCCGAGTGCCTGGACGAGCTCACGCGGGCGGGGCTCCTCCCGGCCGGGCTTTCGCGGACGGCCCGGGAGTTCGTCCGCGCCACCCGGTTCGCCTGATGCGCCGCTCGATGGACGAGGTGGGAGAAATCCTGGTGGACGAGGCCACCATCCGCCAGGAGGTGGCCCGGCTGGGCGCGGAGATCTCCAGCGACTACGCCGGCAGGCAGCCCCACCTCGTCGGCGTCCTCAAGGGAGCGGCCGTCTTCATCGCCGACCTCGCGCGCGCGCTCACGGTGCCCGCTACCCTGGACTTCATCTCCATCGTGCCTTACGGCGAGGTCACCGCGTCCGGGGTCGTTCGCATCCGCAAGGACCTGGACGATCCGATCGAGGGCAAGGACGTCATCGTGGTGGAAGGCATCTGCGCCAGCGGGCTCTCTCTCGCTTACCTCCTGCGCAACTTCGAGACGCGCCACCCGGCCTCGCTCCGGGTCTGCGCGTTCGTCGCCAAGCGGCGGCCGCGCCCCCCGGACCTCGTGCTCGACTACGTCGGACGCGAGATCCCCGACGCCTTCGTGGTCGGCTACGGCCTCGACGCCCAGGAGCGCTACCGGCATCTGCCCTACATCGCCCGGCTGGGGTAGCGCCCGGGCCTGCGGACGTCTCGCGCTCGCGGGCGCCAGGGCGCGCGCGTCAGTCGTGCCAGTGGCCCTCGAAGTGATGCTTGAGCTCGTGCAGCAGGGCGTAGGGATCCGGCGTGGAGACGACCACGTTCTCGCCGGGGAGGTAGCAGCCGTGGATGCGGCCGGTCGGCCGCCGCTCGAGCCCCATGGTCGACCGCAGACGACAGAGGAAGTCCACTTCCGGCTGAGGACGGATCAAGACCCTCAGGGGCCCGATCCGGTACAGGTCGCCCTTGAGCCCGGCGGCGGCCGGAGTGAGCTGCTCGTCAGGGGGGACGAGGAACTCGGTCCCGTGGCGCGGGTCAGGTCCCGTCGTGGCGCATCCCGCGACCACGAGAGCTGAAAGGGCGAGCAGCGCCGCCTGCCCCGCCCATCGCCTGCGCCCCACGTCGTCCCCCCTGGCCATCCGTCTGCGTCTCCCAAGGGGGTGGTAGCAATCGGGGTGCCGGGGACGTCCGAGAGGTGGTCGAGGAACAAACGTCCTCTCTATCAGAGAGTTGCGATGCTGCTCTCGGGCTGAGGCAGGGGGACGGCTCGGGATTGATGCGACGCCCTCTGTCGGCGACGCCAGAGTCTGGCCAGCACGCTATGGTGTCCTTGCCAGAGCGGGCCGTGAGATCTGGAAGCGGGCGTCGGGCGGCCTACGACCCCTTGAAGTCGGCGCCCGCGATTCCATACCGCCGCATCTTGAGGTGCAGGGTCTTGTAGTCGGTTCTGAGGAGCCGGGCGGCCTCGCTCTTGTTCCCGCGGGTGCCCCCCAGCGCCAGGCGGATGGCCAGCTGCTCGGCCTCGGCGGCGCCCATGGCGCCGAGCTCTCTGAGCGAGCGGCCCCCGAGTCCGTCGGGGGAGGGGACCGCCCCGCCGCGTCCCCCCTCGGCCCCGCCGAGGCGCAGGTGCTCGGGCAGGAGCAGGCCGTTGCTCAGCAGCACGGCCTGGCGAATGGCGTTCCGGAGCTCGCGGGCGTTGCCCGGCCACGGGTGGCGCAGCAGGAGCTCGCTCGCGGCCTCCGAGATGCCGTGCACGGGCCGGCGCAGCTCCATGGATGCCTCGTCGAGAAAGCGCCGGGCGAGGAAAGCGATGTCCTCCCGGCGCTCGCGCAGCGGCGGCAGTGCGATCGTGAACTCGTTCAGTCGATAGAAGAGGTCCTGGCGGAACCGGCCCGCCCGCGCCTCGCGCTCCAGAGGGGCGTTGGAGGCGGCGAGGATCCTGGCGTCCACTGGAACCGGACGCGTGGCGCCGAGGGGTTGCACCTGCCGCTCCTGGACGGCTCGCAGGAGCTTGGCCTGGGTGGGCAGCGGCAGGTTGCCGATCTCGTCCAGGAACAGGCTCCCGCCCCCGGCAGCCTGGAAGTAGCCGTCCTTTCGCCTGTCGGCCCCGGTGAAGGCACCGCGCTCGTGGCCGAAGAGCTCTGATTCGATGAGCGTCTCGGGAACGGCCCCGCAGTCGAGGGCCACGAAGGGGCGCGTGCGGCGGGGGCTCTGCCCATGGATCGCCCGCGCGACCAGCTCCTTGCCCGTTCCGGTCTCGCCCAGGATGAGGACGCTGAAATTCGACTCGGCGACCTGCAGTACCCGACGTATGACGCCCGCGACAGCATCGCTCGGCCCCATCTGCCGGCGGAGCGCTCCCCCTGCTCCCACCTCGGCGCTCAGCTCCTGGACCCGCGCCAGCAGACCGGTGTGCTCCAGCGCTCGCTGAACGCGCAGGGCGAGGTCTTCGAGGTCGAAGGGCTTGACGAGGTAGTCGTAGGCCCCCAGGCGCATGGCCTGGACCGCGGTGGGGACGTCGGAGTGCGAGGTCAGGACGATGATGCAGGCCTCGGGCGCGATGCGCCTGAGCTCCGGGAGCGCCTCCAGGCCGCCGAGCCTCGGCATGTTGAGGTCCAGCAGCGCCACGGGTGGACGGTCCAGCTGCATCCGCTCCAGCGCCACCTGGCCGTCCTCGGCGGTGACCACCTCGAAACCGCGGGTCTCGAAGAACTCGCCGAGGAGGGCGCGGACCTGGTACTCGTCATCCACGATGAGGATCCTGGGCATGCACACAGACTCGCACAGGAGGCCGGGCGGCGTCACGTTCTCAGCGCTTCTGGTATTCCGGCCGCCAGCGCAGGAGGCGGCTCTCCACCTGCTTGATGCCCAGCGCCATCACGATGCCGATGACGCCCAGCACCATGAGCGCCACCATCATGTCCGCGGCGTTCAGCGTGCCGAGGGACTGGATGATCAGGTAGCCGAGGCCGCCGCCGGACTCCCCCCCGATGAACTCCCCCACCACGACCCCGATGAGCGCGAAGGAGATGGACGGGGTCAGGGAGGCGAAGGTCCAGGCCAGCGCCGAGGGGACGATGACGGTCCGCATGATCTGCGCCTCGCTCGCCCCGAGGAAGCGTGCCGAGTGGATCAGGTCGGCGTCCACGCTGCGGGCACCCTGGAAGGTGTTGAAGAACACGATGAAGAAGACGATGGTCCAGGCCAGCACGATCTTCGCGAGGAGCCCGAAGCCGAAGATCATGGTGATGAGGGGCACCAGCGCGATGCGCGGCAGCGAGTTGAACGCGATGATGTAGGGCTCGAAGATCCCGGCCAGGCGGTCATTCCGCCCCAGCACGAGTCCCGCGACGAAGCCCGTGGAGATGCCCACGAGAAAGCCCCAGACGGTGGACTGCACGGTGGAGAGCGCCATGGCCCAGATGGTGAGCCGCACCTGGTCGGAGGACAGGTAGGCGAGGCGCCGGGCGATCGCCGACGGCCGGCTGATGAAGAACGGGTCGATCCAGTAGAGCCCCGGCGTCTTCGAGAGCGCCTTGATGCCGGTGAGGTATTCCCAGGCGCCCAGGAAGGCCACGAGGAGAGCCAGGCGCCAGGCCAGCACGGTCCACCGGTCCCGGGTCACGAGGCCCTCTCCTGCAGCTCCTCACCCAGGGCGTGCCAAATCTCGCCGTACTCCCGCAGGTACTCGTCGGTCTCCCGGAGCTTGATCACGTCGCGGGGACGTGGCAGTCGCACGTCGTAGATCAGCTTGATCCGCCCGGGCCGGCGCGTCATGACGACGACCCGGTCGGCCAGCGTGATGGCCTCCGAGAGGTCGTGCGTGACGAAGACGACGGTCTGGTGCCTGGCCTCCCAGAGCGCCAGCAGCTCGGCGTGCAGGGTGAGCTTGGTGTGGGTGTCCAGCGCGCCGAAGGGCTCGTCCATCAGGAGGATCTCGGGGTTGACGATCAGCGATCGCATCAGGGCCACCCGCTGCCGCATGCCGCCGGAGAGCGTGGCCGGGAAGGCGTCCTCGAAGCCCTGGAGGCCGGCCAGGGCGATGGCCTGGCGGACCCGGCGCGCGCGCTCGTCGGCCGCCACGCTCCGGTACTCGAGCCCGAGGGCGATGTTGCGCTCCACGCTGCGCCAGGGGAAGACGGTGTCCTTCTGGAAGACGTAGCCCACCTGGGGCGCAGGGCGCCCGACCACGGGCTCGCCGTCCACCAGGATCTGACCTCCGGACGGCGCCACCAGGGCGCCGATCATGTTGAGGATGGTGGACTTGCCGCACCCGGAGGGGCCCACGATGGCGACGAACTCCTCGTCGCGGACATCGAAGGAGACGCGGTCCACCGCGGGGATCTGCCGAGGCCCCTGGACGAAGGTCTTCGAGAGGTCTTGGATCGCGATGCGGACGCGGGGTGCGGCCACTCTCAGGACTTGTACTTCGCCTGCGCCTTCTTGACGAAGCTCATGTCCACCGCCCGGGTATAGGGGATGGGCTTGTCCAGCGCGGT
Source organism: Candidatus Rokuibacteriota bacterium (assembly GCA_016188005.1). Taxonomy (NCBI): domain Bacteria; phylum Candidatus Rokuibacteriota; species Candidatus Rokuibacteriota bacterium. Next base: position 47,660 of record JACPIQ010000075.1, read on the forward strand.
GGGCACCCACACCTTGATGCCGCGCTCGTAGTCCTTCTCCTCGATCAGGAAGTCCCAGTCGAAGATGGTCTTGTAGTACCGGACCGACTCCAGCACCACCTCACGCTTGAAGGTGTCCATGTAGGGCCGGTGGAGCAGATCCACGATCTCGTCGTTCTTCGCCCTGTGGATCCACTGCTGCGCCCGATAGCAGGCGTTCACGTACGCCTGGACCAGGTCCGGGGACTTCTCGATGGTCTCCTTGAGGACGTATCCCACGGTGACGGGGATGGGGCCGCCGAAGACGCTGTTCCAGGACTTCTCGTCGGCGATGTCGTAGATGGGCCGGCCGAACCCTTCCTGGACGGCTGCCGCCTGCCACTCGGTCACGGCCATGATGGCGTCGAACTTGCCGGCCTTGAGCCCGCCCAGGATGGTGGTGGAGGCCCCGCCCCCCACCCAGTCGACGTGGTCGTTGACAGTCCTTCCGTCGGCGGCCTTCGTGTTCTTCAGCACGTAGACCCCGTAGACGTAGGTGCCGGAGCCGATGGCGGTGGCCGCGATGACGGCCTTGCGGCCCACGAGCTTCTGGTCCGCGAGGGACTCGACGCTCTTGACGCCGCGGTCGAAGAGCTCCTTGCGGACCACGATGTTGGCGTAGGAACAACGGGTGTCGGTGGCGAAGATCATGAGGGCGTCCTTGCCCTTCTCGCTGATCTTGAGCGGGTGGTTCGAGTCGCCCAGGGCGAACAGCACCTGGCCGGCGGCCAGGGCCTGGACGACCTTGGCGCCGCCGCCCGGGACGACGAAGTCGGGCGTCCTCACGCCCTCCTCCTCGAAGAACTTCTTCTGCGCGGCCACGAGATGCTGGCCGTACACGAAGGTCGACACGCTGTGAGAGGCCGTGATGGGCTTGAGAGCCTGGGCCCGACCGGCGACCGGCAGGCCGCCCACCGTGAGAGCGGCGCCAGCCAGGCTGGCGGCTTCGAGGAAGTGACGGCGCGTGAGGTTCCGGGGGTCCGTCGTGCTCATCGTCTCTCTCCGGGTTGGCCGCCGGGAATCGGGACACCCCCGGCGGTGGGTGGTTGCTCGACGATCTACCGCGTCCCGCCCGAACTCTACACGCCGGCGGCGGCGCTGTCAACGGCGGAAACGCTCGAACGCATTGACAGAAAAGGTCTTTTGGGCTACCCTCCATCAATGGCAGCGCCCGACTTGCTTCCCACTCCGGACGCCCAGAGGCCATCATGATCCGCAGCATGACGGGGTACGGCCGGGCGGAGGTGTCCGGGGCGCGGCTGGCGGTCACAGTCGAGTGCAAGGCGGTAAATCATCGGCATCTCGACATCGCCCTCAGACTCCCTCGACTCCTCACCGCTTTCGAGCCCGATGTCCGGCGGCTGATCCAGGCGGGCGTCCAGCGGGGGCGCGTGGACGTCAGCGCGACGCTGACCCCGGCTGCGGGGTTGGCGCAGAATCCCCTGACTCTCAACACGGATCAGGCGCGAGAGTACGCCACAGCGGCCAAGCGCCTGGCAGATGACCTGAGCCTCCCCGGGGGACCCCGCCTGGAGTGGCTCCTGGGACAGCCGGGCGTCCTCTCCCGCGAGGATCAGCCGGCCGTGCCGCCCGAGGAGGGCTGGGCCCTCCTGGCGCAGGCGCTGACCCAGGCGCTCGGCGACATGATTGCCCGGCGTGAGGCCGAGGGCAAGGCGCTCTGCCAGGAGCTGTTCGCGCACCACGGGACCCTGGCGTCCCAGGTCGCGCTCATGGTCGAGCGGGCGCCCGTGGCGGTGGAGCGCCGCGGCGCACGCCTGCGGGAGCGCCTGCAGGCGCTGCTCGGGGAGACACCGCTCGACGAAGGGCGCCTGGCCATGGAGGTGGCGGTGTGGGCCGAGCGCTCGGACATCAGCGAGGAGCTGGCGCGGTTGCAGGCCCACCTCGCCCAGCTGAGCGCCCTGCTGGACCACGGCGGAGCGGTGGGGCGGACGCTGGACTTCCTGATCCAGGAGATCAACCGGGAGGTGAACACAGTGGGGGCCAAGGCCGACGACCTCGAGATCTCGCGGGCCGTGATCGCCGCCAAGTCGACCCTGGAGAGGCTCCGCGAGCAGGTGCAGAATCTCGAGTAATGGAGCTGATCAAGCGGCGCGGCGCCCTCGTGGTCGTCTCGGCCCCGTCCGGGGCGGGCAAGACGACGCTGTGCCACGAGGTGCGTTCCGTCGTGCCCGATCTCTACTATTCGGTGTCCTACACGACGCGGGCCCCGCGCTCGGGGGAGCGGAACGGCCGGGACTTCCACTTCGTGACGGCGTCGGAGTTCACGGTCCTGCGGGAGCGCGACGAGCTGGCCGAGTGGGCACAGGTGCACGGCCACCTCTACGGGACCCCGGCCCGGGCGCTGGAGGGCGCGCTGTCGCGGGGGCTCGACGTGCTGCTCGACATCGACACCCACGGGGCCCGACAGCTGCGCCAGCGATACCCGGAGGCGGTCTCCGTGTTCATCATGGCGCCGTCGCTGGCTGAGCTGGACGCGCGGTTGCGCGAGCGGAAGAGCGATGCGCCGGGCGACATCGCCCGGCGCCTGGCGCGGGCGCGCGAGGAGATGGCCGCCTGGCGCGAGTACCATTACCTGATCATCAACCGGGACGTGAAGGACGCCGTGGACCAGCTCGCCACCATCATCCAGGCCGAGCGCTGTCGCACGAGTCGACTCACACTCAGATTCCCGGACGTGGAGGTGCCCGAGTGATGCCGTTCCCATCGCTGGAGAAGTCCCTCAACAAGGTCTCGAACCGCTACCTGCTCGTCGTCCTGGCCGCCAAGCGCGCCCGCCAGCTGAATCGCGGCGCGGCGCCGCAGATCGAGAGCCGGCACAAGAAGCCCACCAGCGTCTCGCTGGAGGAGATCGCCGACGGCAAGGTGGGCTATCGCGTGAAGGAAGACGACTCCGCCAAGTCCTGACGGCATGACTGTCGCCGGAAAGGAGCTGATCCTCGGGGTCACCGGCAGCATCGCCGCCTACAAGGCGGCGTACCTGCTCCGGGAGCTGCGGCGCGCGGGTGCGCAGGTCACGGTGGTGACGACATCTCACGCCGAGCGGTTCGTGGGCGCGCTCACCTGGCGGACGCTGTCCGGCCGGCCCGTGCTCTCGGATCTCTTCGATCCCCGGAGCGAGGAGGCGGTGGAGCACGTGGGCCTGGCCGAGCGGGCGGATGCCGTGATCGTGGCGCCCGCCACCGCCAGCATCCTGGCCAAGGCCGCCCACGGGCTGGCGGATGATTTCCTCTCGACGCTGCTGCTGGCGGCGCGCTGTCCCGTGCTCATGGCGCCGGCCATGGACGGCGGCATGTGGGCCCACCCCGCCACCGCGGCGAGCGTGGCCACGCTCCGCGCCCGCGGCGTCACCGTGCTCGAGCCGGAGTCCGGCGAGCTCGCCTCGGGCCTGGCCGGCAAGGGACGGCTGCCGGAGGTGGAGGCCCTCCTCGAGGCGATTCACCGCCTCTTGACCCCGGCGCGGGACCTGGCCGCCGACCGCGTCCTGGTCACGTCGGGGCCTACGCGCGAGGCCATCGATCCGGTGCGCTACCTCTCCAACCGCTCCTCGGGGAAGATGGGGCACGCTGTGGCGACGGCAGCCCTCCGCCGCGGGGCCGAGGTCGTCCTGATCTCCGGGCCCACCTCCCTCACACCGCCGCCCGGGGCCGTGTACGTCCCGGTGCAAACGGCCGAGGAGATGCGCGAAGCCGCGCTCCAGCAGCTCGAGTCGGTCACGATCGTCATCAAGGCGGCCGCGGTGGCCGACTACCGTGTCAAGGAGCCGCGCGCCAGCAAGATCAAGTCCTCGAAGACCGAAGGACTCACGCTGGAGCTGGTCCCGAACCCTGACATCCTCAAGGAGCTGGCGGCCCGACGGGGCCGCGCCTTCATCGTGGGATTCGCCGCGGAGACCAGCGAGGTGCGCGCCTACGGGGCGGAGAAGCTCCGCTCGAAGGGGATCGATCTCCTGGTCGTGAACGACGTGAGCCAGCGGGGCATCGGCTTCGAGTCGGACGACAATCAGGTGCTGCTGCTGGATCGCTGGGGCGGCGCCGTCGAGGTGCCCCGCATGAGCAAGCTGGCGGTGGCCGGCGCCATCCTCGACCGGATCCTGGCCCTCCGGGCCGCCGTGGCCCCCGCGCCCGATCCCGCCAGACCCGAGCGCCGTCCTCGCCCCTGAGCGAGCCACGGCGCGCAGACCATGGATGACCGGGCGTTCCTCGCCGACGTGCTCCGTGACCTGGGCCAGACCCTGCGCCACCACCGGGATCTGGGCCTGACGGAGATCTCCCTCGAGCGGCCGGCGTTCCCCGCTCCCGCCGAGTCGCTCTCGGCCCAGGAGGCAGCGCTCCGGGGCTGCACGCGGTGCAAGCTCTGCAGGAGCCGCAGCACGGTCGTCTTCGGCTCGGGCAACCCGCGCGCCCACCTCCTGGTCGTGGGCGAGGGGCCCGGCGAGGAGGAGGACCGGCAGGGCAAGCCGTTCGTCGGGCGCGCGGGCCAGCTCCTGACCCGGATGCTCCAGTCCGTGGGCTTCGACCGCGAGCGCGACTGCTACATCGCCAACGTCGTCAAGTGTCGCCCCGAGCGGAACCGGAACCCGGAGCCCGACGAGGTGGCGGCATGCAACCCGTTCCTCACCGCTCAGGTGGACACGATCCAGCCGGCGGTGATCCTGGCCCTGGGCAACTTCGCGGCGCAGACGCTTCTCGGGACGAAGGAAGGGATCACCAAGCTCCGCGGCCGCGTCTACGAGTACCGGTCGAGCGTGCTCGTGCCCACCTTCCATCCGGCCTTTCTCCTGAGGAACCCGGGCCAGGAGTTCAAGCGCATGGCCTGGGACGACCTCAAGCTGGCCCGCCGGGAGTGGGAACGCCTCACTGGATGATCGCAGAGGTCGTCTTCGATCTCCCCCTCCGACGCTCCCTCGTCTATCTCGTCCCCGATGGCCTGCCCCTCCTGCCCGGGCAGCGTGTCAGAGCGCCCCTGGCGGGACGGACGCGCGTGGGCGTCGTGGTGGATGTGCGGCGGGAGGATCGCGTCGGGCTCAAGCCCATCACGGCGGCCGTGGAGCCCGTCCCCATCCTGTCCCGCACCATGCTCGATCTCGGGCGCTGGGTCGCGCAGGAGAGCCTCTCTTCGCCGGGCGCCACGCTCGCGGCCCTGCTGCCTCCGCTTCCGCCTGGAACGAGCGGCGAGAGCGTGGCCCCGCCCCCCGGGGCACGCCAGGCCGCGCCGATCCCGCCCGAGCTGTGGGTGGACGCGGCCCGGGAATCGAGGCTCGTGGAGCGGCTCGGCGGCGAGGTGGGCACGAGCCTCGTCATCGCCCCCGACATCGAGGGCGCGGCCCGCTGGGCGGAACTGCTGGACGCCGCCCGGCTCGACAGCGGCGTGCCCGAGGCGCCGCGGCGGGCGGCCTGGTTCGGCGGCGCCCGCGGCCGCCCCCGCATCCTGGTGGGCACACGCTCGGCTCTCTTCGCGCCGCTGGCCCCGCCGGCGACGCTCGTGCTCTTGGACGAGCACGATCCCGCTCACAAGCCGCCCGGCCCGCCGCGCATGCACTCGCGGGATGTGCTGGTGGAACGGGCCCGCCTCGAGGGCAGCCGGCTCCTCCTGCTCTCGGCGACGCCGTCGGTGGAGACCTGGTGGCGCGCTGACAGCCGCCACCTCGCCCGTCGGGAGTCGGCGCCCGGCCCCTGGCCCGAGGTGATCACGGCCGACACGCGGGGCATCCTGAGACACCACCCGCTCACGCTGCCGCTCACCCGCGCCATCGAGGAGATGTCGCGCCGCGGCCGGCGCACGGCCCTCGTGGTGTCGCGCGAGGCGGCTGCGCTGGGCTGCGACGAGTGCGGTGCGGCGTTCCGCTGCCCGGACTGCGGGGTGGCCCTGGCCCTTTCCCGCCGGGACGCGCGGCTCACGTGCCGGATCTGCTCGCGCGTCGCCTCCCTTCCCGCCGTCTGCCCGGGCTGCGGAGGGCATCGGCTCTCCCCCTTCGGCTGGGGCGCAGAGCGCGTCGAGGCTTCGCTGCGCAGGCGCTTCCCGCGGCTCGCCGTCTCCCGCGCGGCCGGCTCCCGGCCCGACCCAAAGGCGGACGTCCTGATCGGGACGGCGGGATTGCTCCGCGGGGCGCCCCCTGGAAGCCTCGGCTGCGTCGGGTTCGTGGCCGTCGACCGGCTCCTCCGCATGCCGGACTTCCGGGCGGGCGAGCGGGCCTTCGCGAGCCTGTGGGCCGCCGCCGAGGCGGTGGGCTCCGACGGCCGCGTCATCGTGCAGACGCTCCACCCGGAGCACTACGCCCTCCGCGCCGTGAAGGAGCAGTCCCGGACGGGCTTCTACGCGAGCGAGCTCAAGTTCCGGGCCGAGCTGGGCTATCCCCCATTTCGGCGCCTCTGCCTCGTCTCGATCCATGGGCGGAGCGAGGAAGGCGCGCGCGCGCTGGCCACGGAGTGCGCTGGCGCCCTCCGCGGGATCCCGGGGCTCACCGTCTACCCCGCGGCGGCCCGGGGAGGGCCGGGCGCCCGGCGACCGCTCTGGCGCTTCGCCGTCAAGGGGCCGGCCGACCTGCCCGGGCTCGTCGCCGAGCCGCTGCGACCGGTGCTCGAGCGGGGGCGCCGCGCAAGCGGTGTGGTAGAAGTGGAGATGGACCCGCTCTCCCTGGCGTGAGGGCAGCGCCCGGCGCGCGAGCGGCGAGAAAGGAGCTGGCCGGGTATGGCTGTGTTGACGGTGCGGCGCTATGGCGACCCCATCCTCAGGCAGAAGGCCACGCCCGTGGCCGCCGTGACGCCGGACATCACGGCGATCATGGACGACATGGTCGAGACCATGTTCCAGCAGGTGGGCATCGGGCTGGCAGCGCCGCAGGTCGGAATCCTTCTCCGCCTCATCGCCATGGACGACGGCACGGGAGGCGCGCGGCTCCTCGTGAACCCGGTCATCGTCGACAGGCGCGGCTCCCTGCGCGCGGAGGAGGGCTGTCTCTCCCTGCCGGGCATCTTCGCCGAGGTGGAGCGGAGCGAACGGGTGCGGGTGGAGGCGCTGGGCGGGGACGGCGCGCCGATCTCGTTCGAGGCGAGCGGCCTCCACGCGCGCGTGATCCAGCATGAGGTCGACCACCTGGACGGCGTCCTGTTCATCGACCACCTGCCCCCGGTCGCCCGCGATCGCATCAAGAAGCGCATCCAGAAGGAGGGGCTGCCCGAGGCGGCCCCCCACCACGCCTTCGCGCTCTAGAAGGGACGCGGGACGACATCGCAGGTCGCTCAAGAAGGTCCAGATGCGAGGCGGCGCCCGACGGCCGCACGCGAGGCGTACTCTCTGTACGTTGAGCGTGCGGCCGAGGGCGCCAACGAAGCAGATGGGCCTTTTTCAGCGGCCGGCTAGGGGCCGCGGGTGCGGGTTCTCTTTTTCGGGACGCCCGACTTCGCCCTGCCCACGCTCGAGGCGCTGCTGGCGGCCCACGAGGTGGTCGGCGTCGTCACTCAGCCGGACAGGCCCGCGGGGCGGGGACAGCGCCTCCAGCCCTCTCCAGTCAAGCGGCGCGCCGTGGCGGCAGGCCTCTCCGTGCTGCAGCCGGCGCGTCTGCGCGATCCCGGCTGGCCCGAGCGCCTCGCCACCCTCCACGCCGAGGTCGCCGTCGTCGTGGCTTTCGGTCAGATCCTCCCCGGAGCCGTGCTCGACGTGCCCGGGCGCGGCTCCATCAACGTGCACGCCTCGCTCCTGCCGCGCTACCGGGGCGCCGCGCCCATCGCCTGGGCCATCATCCGCGGCGAGGTGGAGACGGGAATCACCACCTTCCGGATGGACCCGGGAATGGACACGGGCGATCTCCTCCTCCAGGAGCGCGTGCCCATCCCCAGCGAGGAGACCGCCGGCGAGCTGGCGGTGCGACTCGCGCGCCTGGGCGCGGCGGTGCTCCTCCGGACCCTCGAGCGGCTGGACCCGCTCGCCCCAATCCCCCAGGATCACGCGGCCGCCACCTTCGCGCCCCGGCTCCGGAAGGCGGACGGCTGGCTGCGGCTCGGCGAGCCGGCGCCCGGCCTCGTCAATCGGGTCCGCGGCTGCAACCCCTGGCCCGGCGCGGCGATGATGACGCCCGGGGGCCGCCTCCTGATCTGGCGCGCCACGGCAGGGCCGGCCACCGTCGCGGCCGCACCCGGCACGCTGGTCGCCGCCGGCGACGGGGCCATCGGCGTGACCACGGGCGACGGGCTCCTGCTGCCTACCGAGGTGCAGCCGGAGAACCGCAAGGCCATGCGGTGGGAGGACTTCCTCCACGGCGCCCGGCTCACCCCCGGCGCCCGCCTCACCGAGATCTCGTGACTCCCGTTCTGCGGGCGGGACCCGTGTCGCAGGGGCGCTTCGAGGCCCTCGGGATTCTGGTACGCGTGGAGGAGGACCGGGCCTTTGCCGACATCGCGCTCGAGCATGCCCTCGAGAAGGCGAGGCTCGAGACGAGGGAGGCCGCGCTCTGCACCGAGATCGTCTACGGCACGCTGCGCTGGCAGCGGCAGCTGGACTGGCGCCTGGCACCCTACCTGCGCCGCCCCTTGGCCAGGCTCGACCCGTGGGTACGGATGCTGCTGCGCCTCACGGCCTATCAGCTCCTCTTCCTCGACCGCATCCCTCGCTGGGCAGCCGTCGACGAGGCGGTGAGCCTCGCCAGGCTCAAGTCGCGCACTCCCGGGCCGGCCGAGTTCGTCAACGCCGTGCTCCGCTCTCTCACCCGGGCGCCGGCGCCGCCCCCGCTGCCGGAATCGCCTGCGGCCTCTGCCGGCGTGCGCTGGTCCTTCCCCGACTGGCTCGCCGCCCGCTGGATCGCCCGCTATGGCCGGCAGGAGGCGGAGGCCTTGATGGCGGCGCTGGATGAGCGCCCGCCTCTCACCGTGCGCGCGAACACGCTGCGCTGCTCCCGCGACGTCCTGGCCGCGCGGCTGCGCGACGAGGAGCTGGTCGAGACCCGCCCTACGGCACTGGCCCCCGAGGGACTCGCCGTCGAGCGGGGGAGCCCAGGGCGGTGGAGAGCCTTCGCCGACGGCTGGTGCACTGTCCAGGACGAGGCCTCGATGCTCATCGCCCGACTCGTCGCCCCCCGCCCGGGGGACGTCGTGGCCGACACCTGCGCGGCCCCCGGGACCAAGGCCACCCACCTGGCCCAGCTCATGGACAATCGCGGCGTGATCATCGCGATGGATCCCCAGGCGGCCCGGCTGCGGCTCGTGGCGAAGTCGGCGACCCGGCTCGGCCTCACGATCGTCGAGTGTCACACCGGCCCCGTGGAGACGCTCGCGAAGGGGTGGAGGGGGCGCTGCGACCGCGTGCTCGTGGACGCGCCGTGCTCCAATCTGGGCGTCCTCCGCCGCAATCCAGAGGTGAAGTGGCGGCGCACGGAGGACGACCTGCGGCGGCTCCAGCAGAAGCAGCGCGCCATCCTGGCCGCGGCGGCCTCGCTCGCCAAGCCTGGAGGGCGGCTCGTCTACGCCACGTGCTCGCTCGAGCCCGAGGAGAACGAGGACGTCGTCCGGCCCTTTCTCGAGGGCCATCCGGACTGGCACATCGACCCCCCCGCTGAGTTTCCCGTGGCAGCCGACGCTCTGGGTATCGTGCGGCTCCTCCCGCATGTCCACGGCACCGACGGGTTCAGCGCGATCCGCCTGCGGCGACTCGCCTCCGCGTAGCCCCGGCCACCGGGTCGGGCAGTTTGCAGCGGCACAACCGGTCGAGTATGGTGAGGGCGTGATCAAGATCGCGCCCAGCATCCTCTCGGCCGACTTCGCCGCGCTGGGCGACGCCGTCGCGCGCGTGGAGGCGGCGGGGGCCGATCTGATCCACGTGGACGTGATGGACGGCCATTTCGTCCCGAATCTCACAATCGGTCCGCCCGTCATCGAGTCCATCCGCAAGCGGGCGCGGCTGCCGCTGGACGTCCACCTCATGATCGAGGAGCCTGAGCGCTGGGTGGAGACGTACGTACGCGCCGGCGCTGATCTCCTGACGGTGCATGTCGAGGCATGCCCCCACCTGCAGCGCTGCCTCTCCCAGATCAGGGAGGCGGGGGCCATGGCCGGGGTAGCGCTCAACCCCGGAACTTCCCCCGGAATCCTCGACTATCTCCTCGATGACCTGGATCTTGTCCTGGTCATGTCGGTGAATCCTGGGTTCGGGGGGCAGGCCTTCATTCCCTCTTCCTGCGCAAAGGTGAGGCAAGTAAGGGCTTTGACCGGCCGGCGGGCCGTGGAACTGTCCGTGGATGGGGGGATCAGGCAGGAGCATGCTGCCCCCCTGGCAGCGGCCGGGGCCAGCGTGCTCGTGGCTGGCTCGGCCATCTTCGGCACGGCCGACCCCGGGCAGGCGGTGAGAGAGCTGAGAAGTGCTGCGGAAGTAGTGAAATTGGCTTGACTTTTCCTTTCCTCGCAGTTATCGTTTGAGTTTCCAGGACCAAATTTTCTGGAACAGCAATGTTCGAGAGCCTCACCACTCGTCTGACCGGAATCTTCGACCGGCTCCGCGGATACGGCCGGCTGACGGAGGAGAATATCCAGGAGGCCCTCCGCGAGGTGCGGGTGGCGCTTCTCGAGGCCGACGTCAACTTCAAGGTCGCCAAGGCCTTCGTCGAGCGAGTCAGGGACAAGGCCCTGGGGCAAGACGTGCTCAAGTCGCTCACCCCGGGGCAGCAGGTGGTCAAGGTGGTGCGCGACGAGCTGGTGGAACTCCTGGGCGGCTCGGGCCATCGTCTCGCAGCGGCCCCTCACCCGCCCACCGTCATCATGCTCGTGGGCTTGCAGGGATCGGGCAAGACGACGACCGCGGCCAAGCTGGCCCGCCATTTCCAGAAGCAGGGACAGCACCCGGTCCTGGCCTCGGCCGATGTCTATCGGCCCGCCGCCATAGACCAGCTCAAGACGCTGGGGGCCCAGCTGGGAATCCCCGCGCTCGGGGAGACGACGCAGAGGCCCGTGGCCATCTGCCGGCAGGCCCGCGACGAGGCGGCGCAGCAGGGGCTGTCGCCCCTGATCCTCGACACGGCGGGGCGGCTGCACATCGACGAGGAGATGCTGGAGGAGCTGCGGCAGATCAAGCGAGAGGTCGCCCCGCACCACATCCTGCTCGTGGTGGACGCCATGACGGGGCAGGATGCCGTCACCGTGGCCGACCGCTTCAACCAGGCCGTGGGAGTGGACGCCATCGTGCTCACGAAGATGGACGGCGACGCGCGCGGGGGGGCGGCCCTGTCGGTGCGCGAGGTGACGGGGCGCCCCATCGCGTTCGTGGGCGTGGGCGAGAAGACGGACGCCCTGGAGCCATTTCACCCTGACCGGCTGGCGCAGCGGATCCTCGGCATGGGCGACGTCCTCTCGCTCGTGGAGCGGGCCCAGGCCGCGGTGGACCAGACCCAGGCCGAGGCCCTGGCGCGGAAGATCCGCGAGGAGAGCTTCACCCTGGAGGACTTCGCCCAGCAGCTCCGGCAGCTCCGCTCCATGGGGCCGCTCGAGCAGATCCTGGACATGGTGCCGTTCTTCAAGGGCTCCAAGGGCATGCCCAGGGAGCTCCAGGGGGAGGAGCACGAGCTCCGGAGGTTCGAGGCGATCATCGCCTCCATGACGCCGGCGGAGCGGACCGTGCCGGCGATCATCAACGGCAGCCGCCGCGCCCGCATCGCCAGGGGCAGCGGCACGTCGGTGTCGGACGTGAACCGGCTGCTCAAGCAGCACGCGCAGCTCAAGAAGATGATGAAGGGGCTCAAGCATATGGAGGGGCGGATGGGCAAGCTCAAGAGCGCGCTCCCGTTCCTCCCGCAATGACCACACCGAGAACGAGGTGATCCAGTGGCAGTCCACATCCGACTGAGACGGACGGGCACGACGAAGAAGCCGGCGTACCGCGTGGTGGTGGCCGACTCCCGGGCAGCCCGGGACGGACGGTTCATCGAGGTCATCGGGCACTACAACCCGCTGACCCATCCGCCAACCATCAAGATCGAGGCCGAGAAGGCCTCGGCGTGGCTCAAGAAGGGCGCACAGCCGTCGAACACCGTGAAGAGCCTCCTCGCCCGGGTGGGCGTCAGGAACGAGTAGCGGTCCGTGCGAGCCGAGCGAGGCAGCGCGCGCATGCGGCGGGAGCGGGGTCATGAGGGAGCTCGTGGAGGTCATTGCTCGGGCCCTGGTCGATGATCCTTCGAAGGTGCAGGTGAACGAGGTGCAGAGCGAGACGTTGACCGTGATCGAGCTGCGGGTGGGACCCGGCGAGCTGGGCAAGGTCATCGGGAAACAGGGTCGGATAGCCCGCGCCATCCGCACGATCCTCAACGCCAACGCCACAAAGCTCAGACGGCGGGCGGTGCTCGAGATCCTTGAGTGACGAGTCCGGCGAGCCGCAGCCGCAGGCGAGGCGAGCGGAGATGGAAGTCCCCCGAGCGGAGCGAGGCGGCGAGCCGCAGCCCCTGGTAGCGATCGGCGAACTGCTGCGGCCTCACGGGCTCAGGGGCGAGGTGAGGGTCCGGCCGCTGACGGACCGCCCGCGGGAGCGCTTCGAGAGGCTGTGCGCCTGCGTCCTGTGGGAGCCTGCCACCGATGGACGCCAGCGATGCCGGATCGTCTCGCGCCGCTTCGACGCGGACGGCGTGCTGATCCGGCTGGAGGGAGTGGAGTCGCCGGAGGCGGCCCGCCCGCTCTGCGGCCGGCTCCTGGCAGTGCCGAGGGCCGAAGCGCTCCCGCCGGGGCCGGGGCGGTTCTACCCCTGGCAGCTCGAGGGCGCTGTCGTGGAGACGCGGGAAGGACGGCGGCTGGGCACCTTCCTCCGCGTGGAAGGCTCGCCGGCGCAGCCCCTGTGGGTGATCGGCGACGGTGAGCGGGAGTGGTTGCTCCCGGCGGTGGCGGACTTCGTGGTCGAGGTGGACGTGGCGGCGGGCCGGGTCGTGGCGGATCCGCCGGAGGGGCTCCTGGAGCTGTGAGGATCGACATCGTCACGCTGTTCCCGGGACTGCTCGAGGGCGCGCTCGGGGAGTCGATCCTGGGCCGCGCGCGGGAGCGCGGGCTCGTGGAGATCCGCCTCCACAACCTGCGGGATCACGGTCAGGGCCGACACCAGGTGACGGACGATGCGCCCTTCGGCGGCGGCGGGGGCATGATCCTGAAGACCGAGCCCCTGGCGGCCTGCATCGCGGCGGTCCGGGGACCCGACTCTCGGGTGATTCTCCTGGACCCGGCGGGGCGGCGCTTCACCCAGGACAGAGCCGGGGAGCTGGCGCAGCGTCCGCACCTGGTGCTGGTGTGCGGACGCTACGAGGGAGTGGACGAGCGGGTGCGAGAGCACCTGGTGGACGAGGAGCTGTCCATCGGCGACTACGTCCTCTCGGGCGGCGAGCCGGCGGCCCTGGTGGTGACGGACGCGGTGGTGCGACTCCTTCCGGGCGTGCTCGGCCAGGAGGCCGCGCCCGAGCAGGACTCGTTCGCGCGCGGCCTGCTCGAGCACCCGCAGTACACACGACCCGAGCGCTTCGACCGGTGGGAGGTTCCGCCCGTGCTCCTCTCGGGAGATCACGGCCGGATCGAGCGGTGGCGCCGGGTCATGTCCGTATGGCGGACATGGCAGCGCCGGCGGGAGCTGCTGGAAACAGCGGATCTCTCGCCGGAAGAGCAGAAGTGGGTGGCTGGGTTCAGCCAGGGCCGAACGCCCTCAGACTATCTCAGGTAAGGAGCGAAGAGGCACATGGAAGCGATCCGACTCGTCGACGCGGCACAGCTCAAGAAGGACCGCGGGGGGTTCGCGCCCGGAGACACGGTGAAGGTGTCGGTGAAGGTCGTGGAGGGTGAGAAGGAGCGGCTGCAGGCCTTCGAGGGCGTCGTGATCCGGAAGCGGGGCGGCGGCGCCAGCGCCTCGTTCACGGTGCGGCGGATTTCGTACGGCGTGGGCGTGGAGCGCACCTTCCCGCTCCACTCGCCGCGGATCGACAGGATCCAGGTGATGAAGCGCGCGGTGGTGCGCCGCGCCAAGCTCTACTATCTCCGCCAGCTGGCGGGCAAGGCGGCCCGGCTCAAGGAGAAACGGTTCGTCCAGGTGCCGGCCTCCGGGGAGACGCAGTCCACCTGAGGGCTCGGCCACGGCTGCGCCCTATCGCTTCGAGCGGCTGGCCTGGCGTCGCGGCCTCACCCGGGTGGCTGGCGTGGACGAGGCGGGGCGGGGGCCGCTGGCGGGACCCGTGGTCGCCGCCGCGGTGATCCTGACTCCCGGGCGCCCCATCGAGGGGCTGGACGACTCGAAGCGCTTCGCCCCTGCCGACCGGGAGCGGCTCTTCGAGCTGATCCGCGAGCGGGCGGCGGCGGTGGGCGTGGGGGCGGCGGATGCGGCGACCATCGACCGGGTGAACATCCTGGAGGCCACGCGCCTGGCCATGGGGCAAGCCCTCGCGGGGCTTGGCGTGGAGCCGGAACTGGTACTGACCGATTACGTGAGACTGCGGGGCATCGGATGCCCGCAGCGCAACCTGGTGGGAGGAGATCGGCGGTCTGCCACGGTAGCGGCCGCCTCGATCATTGCCAAGGTGACGCGCGACCGGATCATGGAGGCGCTGGATCGAGAGTATCCGGCGTACGGCTTCGGCCGGCACAAGGGCTACCCGACAGCCGCCCACCGGCGGGCGATCCTGGAGAAGGGGCCCTGCCCCCTGCACCGCATGAGCTTCCGCGGAGTGGGGCGCCAGGGCGAGCTATTCGAGGAACCGGCGTGACGTGGGATCTCGTGTCGATGAAGGAGTGAGGCGTGCCTACTGACACTCGGAGAGCCACAGGGATCAGGGGGGAGGAGGAGGCCGCGCGCTTCCTGGCGCGCTGCGGCTACGCCATCCTGGACAAGAACGTCCGGACGAGGGCAGGCGAGATCGACCTCGTCGCCAAGCAGGGCAAGACCCTCGTCTTCGTCGAGGTCAAGACGCGCAAGGACCTCGCGGGCGATCCGCCCCAGGCGGGCGTCAACACGCGCAAGCAGAACCGGCTTGGGAAGCTCGCGCACGGCTACCTGAAACTCAAGCGGATGGGCGAGACACCCTGCCGCTTCGACGTCGTGGCGGTGATCGTCAACGACGACGGGGGCGTCAAGGCGATCCGCCACATCCCCAACGCCTTCTCCGTCGCGGCCTGGTAGTGCGAGCCGAGGCGGGCCGCCCGCCGAGGCGAGCGCATATGGCAGATCCCCCGAGCGGAGCGAGGCTGCGAGCCGAGGCGGGCCGCCCGCCGAGGCGAGCGAAGGGGGTGAGGGAGGAATACGCGCCATGACGAGCGAGCTTCGCTTCAGCGGCTGCATTCCGGCCAACCTGCTGCCCTTCCGGGCCGACCTCGAGATCGACGAGCCGGCGTACCGGAAGCATCTGCGCTGGCTCGCCGACACCCGCGGCGTCACCGCCATCGTGGCCAATGGGCATGCCGCCGAGGTCTCCTCCCTCTCCCGTGACGAGCGGAAGCGGGCGCTGACCCTGGCGCTGGACGAGGTCGCGGGTAAGGTTCCGGTCATCGCGGGCGTCTACGCCGATGGCACACACGAGGCCATCGAACTCGCGCTGGACGCGAGGGCCGCGGGGGTCGCGGGTCTCCTGGTCTTCCCGCCCACCATCTTCATGTGGGGAGCTCAGGTGAAACCCGACATGGTGCTGCGCCACTTCACGGCGCTCGCCGACCGGGTGGACCTCCCGCTGATCGTCTTCGAGTACCCGCCGGCGTCCGGCATCGGCTACAGCCCCGAGACGCTCGGCGCGCTCTGCAAGATTCCTTCCGTGGTCGGGGTCAAGGACTGGTCCAACGACATCGTGGCCTACGAGAGGAACCTCCGCGCGCTGCGCGCCGCCGGCCGGCCCGTGGCCATGCTCTCCTCCTTCACGATGTCGCTCATGGCGACCTTCCTGCTCGGCGCCGACGGCTGCATCTCGGGCATGGGCAGCGTGGCGGCCGATCTCCAGGCCGAGCTCTTCGCCGCCGTCCAGGCGGGGGACGTGGCCTCCGCCCGGCGCGTGAACGATCGCCTGGCCCCGCTGGTGGGGGTCTTCTACGCCCCGCCGTTCGTGGACATGCACAACCGCATGAAGGAGGCCCTGGCCATCCTGGGGCGTATCCCGGCCGCGTACGTGCGCCCGCCGCTGACGCCGATCGCCGACGAGGAGCGTCAGCGCATCCGCCTGGCGCTCCGCGAGGCCGGGATCCTGTGAGCCGTACACGGCCGTGACACCGGCGGAACGGGAGGACGCGATCCGGCGCTACGCCCGGGGGCCCGCGCTGTTGCGGGCGACGCTGGCGCCCGTGCCCGCGGAGGCCAGGACGTGGCGCCCCGCCCCCGGGGAGTGGTCGACCCACGAGGTGATCCTGCACTGCGCCGACAGCGAGATGACCTCCTGCGTGCGCCTCCGCTTCCTCCTCGCCGAGCCCGAGCCCGTGCTGGCGGGGTACGACCAGGACCGATGGGCCCGGACGCTCGACTATCAGGGTCTGCCCATGGAGCCCGCGCTGGCGACCGTCGAGGCCGTCCGCGCCAACACCGTGCCCCTGCTGCGGCGACTCCCGGAGGAGGCGTGGAAGCGGACCGGGCGCCACACCGAGTCGGGTCCCTACGGCGTGCTCGACTGGCTCCGGATCTACGCCGAGCACCTGGAGGGTCACAGCCGGCAGATCGAGCAGAACCTCGCGGCGTGGCGCTCCCGCCGCCGGTAGCGCCCTTGCGCGAGGCCTGAGGCTTGAGGTATAAGACTCCCACCTCGTCAGCCTCGAGAGGCGAGAGGGCACAACCCACGAGCAGAAGCCCGGAAGAAGACGCGTTGCTCGAGAAGGCCGCCCGCCTGCTGCCCGGGGGCGTGCTGGGCGGCTACTCCGTACCCCGTGAGCTGTCCTTCGTGGTGCGGGAGGCCCGGGGCCCGCGCCTCCGTGACGTCTCGGGTCGCGAGTACATCGACTACATCCTGGGCTCGGGGCCGCTGGTGCTGGGGCATGCGCACCCCGCCGTCGTGGCGGCCGTGGAAAGGCAGCTGGGCCGGGGCACCACGTACTTCCAGCTCAGCGAGCCCGCGCTGGAACTGGCCGAGGAGATCTGCCGCGCGGTGCCCTGCGCCGAGCAGATCCGCTTCACCTCCTCCGGGAGCGAGGCCACCTTCGTCGCCCTCCGCCTCGCCCGCGCCTTCACCCGGCGAGACAAGATCCTGAAGTTCGAGGGCGGCTTCCACGGTACCCACGACTACTCCCTGATGAGCGTGGAGCCCCGGAGCCCCAAGGCCTTCCCCGCCCCCACGCCCGACTCGGCCGGCATCCCCCACGCGATCCAGGAGCAGGTCCTGGTGGCGCCGTTCAACGACCTCGCCGAGACGGATGCCATCGTGGCCGCGCACCGCCAGGAACTCGCCGCGGTGATCGTGGAACCCTTCCAGCGGCTCATCGCCCCCCGCCGGGACTTCCTCCACGGCGTCCGGGAGATCACGCGGCGGCACGACATCCCGCTCGTCTTCGACGAGATCGTGACCGGCTTCCGCTTCGCCTACGGTGGCGCGCAGGAGTACTACGGCGTGGTGCCCGATCTCGTCGCGCTGGGCAAGATCATCGGCGGGGGGTTCCCGCTGGCCGCCGTGGCGGGGCGCCGGGACATCATGCGACACCTGTCCCCGGACCTGGCAGGCTCGCCTGACTTCGTCGCGCAGGCCGGCACGCTCAACGGCAACCCCGTGGCGGCCGCCGCGGGGCTCGCCACGCTGGCCGAGCTCCGCAAGCCCGGCACCTACGCGCGGCTCTTCGCCACGGGGGCCCGGATCAAGGGGGCCCTCGAGGAGGCGGCCCGCCGCGCGGGATTGCCCGCCCAGGTCGCCGGCGAGGCGCCGGTGTTCGAGATCTACTTCACGGACCGGCCCATCACCGACTACCGGTCCACGCTCGCGGCGGACCGGGAGCGTCACGCGGCCTTCACCCGTGCGCTGCTCGAGCGCGGCGTCGTCAAGGCCAGCCACAAGTTCTACGTCTCGCTGGCGCACGGGGAGGCCGAGGTGCAGCGAACGAGCGAGGTGTTCACCGCGGCGCTGGCGGCGGTCGCCTGCCAGCGCGGCGCATGAGGAGGGAACCGGTCATGAGCGAGAGCTGGAAAGAGGAACCCTGGGCCAGGGCCGAGGAGTTCTGGTACAGCGGCAAGGTGACGCGGAGGACGGTGCTCGGCCTCGGCGCCACCGCGGCGGGCGCCCTCGGCGCCGCGATGCTGGTGCCGGCGCCGTGGCGCGAGGCCTTCGGCCAGGCCAAGCCCTACAAGATCGGGACGCTCCAGCCGCTGTCGGGCGCGGCGGCGGCCGGCGGCAAGACGGCCCTGGTGGGGGTGCAGATGGCCGCGGACCGCGCCAACAAGGGCGGCGGCATCAACGGCCGGCCCGTGGAGCTGATCATCGCCGACTACGAGTCCAAGCCCGACGTGGGGCGGCGGAAGGCCGAGAAGCTCGCCCTCGAGGACAAGATCGACGCCCACGTGGGCGGCTACCTGTCCAACGTGTGCCTGGCCTGCATGCCGGTGTACGAGGAGCACAAGCTCGTCAACATGATCACGGTGTGCCTCGACACCACCATCACCACCAGCAAGTGCAGCCGCTACACCTTCCGCCCCTTCGACTACGCCCCGGCCCAGGCGGTAGCCTTCGCCCCCTACCTGGTGCGCAAGCTCGGCAAGAAGTGGCACATCGTCTACGCCGACTACGCGTGGGGGCAGTCCACGCGCGACGCCTTCGGCGCCGAGATCAAGAAGAACGGCGGCGAGATGGTGGGCTCGACGGGAATCCCCCTCGGCACGGCCGACATGACGCCGTTCCTGTCCAAGATCAGCGGCAGCTTCGACGGTCTCTTCGGCATCTTCTTCGGCGGCCAGGGCATCTCCTTCGTCACCCAGACCTTCGACCTCGGCATGTCGAAGAAGTACAAGATCGCCGGCGACGGAGCCATGACCCCGTCGGTGAGCCTCCCGGCCATCGGCACCAAGGGAGACGGGTTCATCGGGATCGACCGCTACATCCCCGTGCTGGAGGGCCCGCTCAACACGCCCCATCACAAGAAGTTCTTCGACGACGCGGTGGCCCGCCTCAAGGCCATCGACCCGTCGGGGCCGCTGCCGGACCGCTTCGTGCAGTCCAACTTCGAGGGCTTCAACGCGCTCAAGGCGGGCATCCAGAAGTCCGGGTTCCGGGGCCGCGAGGACACCATGAAGCTCATCGGGGCCCTGGAGGGGCTCGAGATGAAGGAAGGGGACGACTTCCCGCAGGGCGACAAGATCCTGCGCAAGGACGACCACCAGGCCTTCCTCCGCGAGTTCGTCTACGGTCTCAGGAACGTCAAGCATTACCTCGTGGAGATCGTGCCCAAGGAGAAGACCCTCGTCCCGCCGGCCTGCAAGTTCGCCTAGCGTGACCTCCAACCGGCCCGCCACCTCCCTGGCCAGCGAGGGCCCGGGGGGTGGCGACTCCGCGATCCTGCGCACCGAGGGGCTCACCATGCGCTTCGGCGGCCTCGCGGCCGTCAACGACGTGAGCATCACCGTGCCGCGCGGCCAGATCCGGGCCATCATCGGCCCCAACGGCGCCGGCAAGTCCACCTTCTTCAACTGCATCACCGGCGTGCTCCGTCCCACGAGCGGCCGCATCCTCCTCGACGGCGCGGACATCGCCGGCCTGCCCCCGAACCGCGTCTCCCACAGGGGCCTGGCCCGCTCCTACCAGATCACCAACATCCTCCCCGGGGCCTCCGTGCTGGAGAACGTCCGCATCGCCGCCCAGTCGCGGCAGCACGGCTGGGGTCTCCTCCGCCACCACCGCGCCTACGGAGACCTGGTGGAGCGGGCGCGGGCCGTCCTGGCCTCGGTGGGGCTGGGCGGGAAGGAGGACGAGCTGGCCGCTAACCTGTCCCACGGCGAGCAGCGCAACCTCGAGATCGGCATCGCACTCGCCACCGAGCCCCAGCTCCTGTGCCTCGACGAGCCCACGGCCGGCATGAGTGTCGCCGAGACCCACGCCACGGTGGAGCTGATCCGCCGCATCGCCCGGGACCTCACCATCCTCATCGTCGAGCACGACATGGAGGTGGTGATGGGGCTCGCCCGGGCCATCACGGTGCTGCACTACGGCGAGGTGCTCGCGGAGGGCACGCCCGCCGAGATCCAGGCCAACTCGCGGGTGCAGGAAGTCTATCTGAAGAGCTGATGCTCGCCCTGGACGACGTCCACACCCACTACGGCAAGAGCCACATCCTGCACGGCGTCTCCCTCGAGGTGGGCCACGGTGAGGTCGTGGGCCTCCTGGGGCGCAACGGCGTGGGGAAGAGCACGACGCTCAAGACCATCATGGGCCTGGTGCGCCCCTCGCGGGGCCGGATCGCCTTCGAGGGACGCGAGGTCGTCGGCCTGGCCGCCCACCGCCTGGCCCACGTGGGCATCGCCTGGGTCCCCGAGGATCGCCGCGTCTTCAGGCTCCTGACGGTCCTGGAGAACCTCCGCACCGGACTCGACCGGCCTGGGGTCACCGAGGAGCGGAAGCGGCAGCTGCTGGAGAAGGTCTACGCCCACTTCCCGGTGCTGGCGGAGCGGCGCAGCCAGGCCGGCGGCACGCTGTCCGGGGGCGAGCAGCAGATGCTCGCCATCGCCCGCGCCATGATGCTCGAGCCCAAGATCATCCTGCTGGACGAGCCCACGGAGGGACTCATGCCCCGCATGGTGGGCCAGATCCGGGAGATCATCGAGCTGCTGCACCGTGACGGCGTCGCCATCCTGCTCGTCGAGCAGAACGTCCCCCTCACGCTCGAGGCGAGCGACCGGATCTACATCATGGAGAAGGGAGTGGTCCGCCACCAAGCGTCCGCAGCCGCGCTCCGCAGCGACGACACCGTGATCCACCAGTACCTGGGGGTCTAGCCGTGGCCATCCCCGTGGACCAGATCCTGATCCAGACGGTGAACGGCCTCGTCAACGGGATGATCCTCGCGCTGGTGGCCTCGGGACTCACCCTCATCTTCGGGATCATGGACGTGGTCAACTTCGCCCATGGCGAGCTCGTCATGCTGGGCGGCTTCACGGGCGCCGTGACCATCGCGGCGACGGGCAACTTCTGGCTCGCTCTCCTGGTCGCCTCCCTCGTCATCGCGGTCTTCGGCGCCGCGCTGCAGGCGACGACGCTGCGCCCGCTGCTCGGCCGCGACCCGCTCACCACGATCCTCGCCACCTTCGGCATGTCGCTGGTGCTCCAGAAGTACGCGCTCTGGCAGTGGGGGCCCTCGGCGCGGAAGATCCAGGAGCCCCTCACGGGCCAGTTCCAGCTCTTCTACCTGGAGTACCCCTGGTACCGCATCCTCACGGCTGTCTTGTCGGCGGCGATCATCGGCGGCTTCTGGCTCTTCCTGCGCTACGGCAAGTACGGGGTCTGGATCCGCGCCACCACCCAGGACCGCATCATGGCCTCGGCCATGGGCATCCCGGTGCCCTGGGTCCACACCGGCGTGTTCGCCATCGGCGCCGGCATGGCCGCCGCCAGCGGCGTGCTCTTCGGACCCCTCGGCGGGGTCACGCAGAACATGGGGCTCGACTTCACCCTGCGGGCCTTCATCGTGGTGGTGGTGGGTGGGATGGGCAACCTCGGCGGCTCCATCTTCGCCTCGATCTTCATCAGCCTGCTCGAGGCCTACGCCTCGCTCGTCGTGAGCCCGGCGCAGGCGGTCATCGTCTCCTTCGTCGTCCTGATCCTCACGCTCCTCTTCCGGCCCACGGGCCTCTTCGTCCCCACCCCCAAGTGACACCGCCCGCAGTGAGGCCCCCGATGCCCGCGCGCCGCTCGCCCGTCGCCTACTGGACCGGCTTTGCCGTCGTGCTCGTGCTGCTGGTGCTGGCCCCGCTCGTCCTGCCAGAGTTCTGGCGTCGCTTCGTCACCGAGATCCTGATCTGGGGTCTCCTCGCGATGTCCTCGGACATCCTGATCGGCTACACGGGCATGGTCTCCTTCGGCCACTCGGTCTTCTTCGGCCTGGGCATGTACGGGGCGGCGACTGCGCTCCTCTCCGTCAAGCCGCCCAACCTCTGGCTCGCGCTGCTCTACGGGCTCGCCGCCGCCGCGGTGGTCTCCGTCTTCGTGGCCTACTTCGCCACCCGGCTGCGCGACATCTACTTCGCCATCACGACGCTCGTCTTCTCGCAGATCTTCTACGTCATCATCTTCACGTGGACGGAGGTCACAGGCGGCGAGAACGGGCTCACCTTCGCCCAGCCCCCCCTCTCCATCCCCGGCCTGTGGGCGGCCCGCTTCACGCCGGTGACGCTGCACTGGTTCGTGCTCGCCGTGGTGACCCTCTCGTACCTGCTCCTCCGCCGGATCACCCAGTCTCCGTTCGGGATGGTGCTGCAGTCCATCCGCGAGAACGAGCCCCGGACCCGGGCCATCGGCTACGCCGTCGAGCGCTACAAGATCGTGGCGGTCATGCTGTCGGGGCTCTTCGCGGGTCTCGCCGGCATCCTGTACGCGGTCCAGAACAAGTTCGCCGCGCCCGACTTCGTCTTCTTCCTGGTGTCCGGCGAGGTCGTGATCTTCAACGTGATGGGCGGCATGGGCACGCTGGTGGGCCCCGTGGCGGGCGCGGCCTTCTTCCTGTTGCTGCGCGAGGGCGTCTCCCGCTACTTCAGCGAGTACTACCTGATCCCCGTGGGCATCATCTTCACCGCCATGGTGATCTTCATGCCCCAGGGGCTCCTGGGTTTCGCCAAGCGCCGCCTGAACGAGTAGCTCCGGGCGAGGGTCTGCACGCTGGCCGCTGCATGACTGGCGGGGCCGGGGGCTACAAGCGCTGAGGAGACACGCCCCCGGCAAGGAGCCCGCGCAGCTTCTCGCGCTGCTCGGGCGTGAGCTGACCCTTCCCCTGCTCGATGGTGCGGATCCGCGCCAGGCGCTGCTCGGCGCGCAGCCGCTCGATCTCGCGCACCTTCGCCTCCACCTGCCCCAGGTCCACCGGCTCGCGCCGCCTGAGGGCGGCCAGGTCCATCTCCGCCACACGCAGATCGGCATCCCGCCGGATGGCCTCGCGCTGGAAGTCGCTCCTGAGCCGCTCCAGCGTGTCGATCTGCTGCGGGGTCAAGCCGAGCTCGCTCCTGTGTTGGAGCATCAGCGTGACGAGCGGGCGATCGTGCGGATCCCCGGGGAGGAAGTGCTCGCGGAACCGGGAGCCGAGGCCGCGGAGCTGGCCCGCCAGATCCTCGAAGGCCCGGCCGAGCTCCTCGTGGGCCACAGCAGTGGGGGCGCCTTCCCGGGCGGGGGGGCGTTGGCCCGCGGCGGCCGGGATCGCCAGGGCCAGGACTGCCGCGATGGTCGCGAGATCGCGCATCCGCGTCATGGGCGTGCCTCCTCGGGAGGCTCCCTTCGGCCTCCTGCCAGGATTCGACGGGACCCTCCGCGGGGTATTCGCGCCTCCCGGGTCACGCCGGAGGTGTATCTCTTCCGAGGCGTTGACCGGCTCCCGGCGTGACCGGACACTGGACCCGTGCTCGCGCGTGTCCGCTCGGCCGTGCTCCAGGGCATCGAGGCCACCTGCGTCTCGGTGGAGGTGGATGTCGCCTCGGGCCTGCCCTCCTTCACCACGGTGGGGCTGCCGGACTCGAGCGTGCGCGAGAGCCGCGACCGCATCCGCGCCGCCATCCACAACGCGGGCTTCGAGTTCCCGGCGGAGCGCATCACGGTGAACCTGGCGCCGGCCGACCTGCGCAAGGACGGCACGGCCTTCGACCTGCCCATGGCGGTGGGCATCCTGGCCGCGACGGGGCTGGTCAAGCCCGATCTCCTCGAGCGCGCCGCGCTGCTGGGAGAGCTGTCCCTGGACGGCCGCGTCCGTCCCGTGCGAGGCGTCCTGCCCGTGGCGCTCCTGTGCCTTCGGCAGGGGATCCCGCTCCTGATTGTGCCTGCGGAGAACGCCCGGGAAGCCGCGGTCGTCGCGGGGGTGGACGTGATCCCGGTCCAGAGCATCCACGACACGGTGGAGCACCTCAACGGGGAGCGGCCCCTGAGAGCGGTGCAAGCCCCGATGCGAGTCTCGCTCGAGCCCGGCCGCGAGGACACTGACTTCGCCGAGGTGCGGGGCCAGGCCCACGCCAAGCGCGCCCTCGAGATCGCAGCCGCCGGCGGCCACAACGTCCTCATGCTCGGGCCGCCCGGCGCAGGCAAGACCATGCTCGCGCAGCGGCTGGCCACGATCCTCCCCCCGCTTTCGCTGGACGAGGCCATCGAGGTCTCGGTGGTCTGGAGCGTGGCCGGGCTCCTGACCGCCGAGCGGGGGCTCGTGACGCGGCGCCCGTTCCGGGCGCCCCACCACACGGTATCCGGGTCGGGGCTCGTCGGCGGCGGCGGCATTCCCCATCCGGGAGAGGCCAGCCTCGCGCATCTCGGCGTGCTCTTCCTCGACGAATTGCCCGAGTTCTCCCAGCGCGCCCTCGAGTCGCTGCGCCAGCCGCTGGAGGATGGGCTGATCACCGTCACCCGCGCCGCAGGCAGCGCGGCCTTCCCCGCGCGCTTCCAGCTCGTGGGCGCCGCGAACCCCTGCCGGCGCGGCTGCCGCTCCGTCGAGACTTGCGCCTGCACCCCCGCCGAGCGCGCGCGCTATCTCGGCCGGCTCTCGGGGCCGCTCCTGGACCGGATCGACCTGCACGTCGAGCTGACGGCGGTGAGCTACGCGGAGCTGGATACCGATGCGCCCGCCGAGTCCTCGGCCGCCATCCGCCGGCGCGTGCTCGCCGCGCGCGCCCGCCAGACCGCGCGCTTCGCGGGCACCGGCGTGCGCGTGAACGCCCGGATGAGCGGGCGGCAGGCGCGCCACTTCTGCCACGTCCCCCCGGACGCCTCCCGCCTGCTCGGGCGGGCCGTCTCTCAGCTCGGGCTCTCGGCGCGCGCCTATCACCGCCTGCTCAAGGTCGCCCGAACCGTGGCCGACCTGGCCGACCGTGACGCCATCGCCGCCGAGCACGTGGCCGAGGCGATCCAGTACCGGGACCCTGACCGCGCGACCTGAACGGCGGCGAGAGGCCAAGCGGCTGTGGTGGCGCGGAGTTGCCCGGCTCGGACGGAGGACATCCCCGCCGGGAAGGCTCGCTACTGCCCCGAAGGCATTGGGCCTGTTGGATCAGGAAATTGATGTCGCCATTCCATTGACCCATCCCTCACTCTGGCATAGTCCGATTCCAAGGAGTTGACAGGTCCGTTAACTCTCCTGGCTCTCTCAGCTCTCGCGGGCGAGACCGACGGCCGCGATGGACAAGATCGGACCCCGGGAGGGGCTCCCGGAACGGCGGGGGTCCCCACGTCCGCGGCCGAACCGGCGCGGAAGGCATGGGAGACGCCTGATGACGCAATTCATTGCCCCATTGTCATGCTCCTCCTCGCCGGAGTCCTCGAGCGTGGCTTGCCCGGCCGCCACCAGGGGTGCCGGCAGACGCCTGCGCCGGCCGGGGAGGGGAAGGGGGTGATCGTCGCGGGGGGCTGAGATCGGCGGCGAGACCTGGCGAAACCCAGACCACCATGGCCGCGGCTGGGCCCCGGCCCATGGCGCGCTGCCCCGAGGAAGGAGCTGGCGAGAGCGCGAGCCGCTCCGGGGGCGCGGATAGCGCGGACAGGAGGACCCCTGCATGAAACGGCACCGATTGGCATGGGGCTCGATGGCTGTGACACTCCTCCTGGCCCTCACGGGTACGGCCGCCGCGGCCGAGGTCATCGTGGACACGGCCTACGTGGCCAAGCAGAAGGACAAGCCGGGGGTGGTGGTCCTCGACGCGCGCCCGGACAGGGCCTACAAGAGCGACCACATTCCCGGCGCCATCACCCTGGGTGGCCGGGGCGCGGCGGTGGTCCTCAGAGACGTGGATGCGCGCATCCTCCCTGTGAAGACGCTGGAGAAGATCCTGGGCGAGGCGGGAATCGGTCGCGACCAGGAGATCATCGTCTATGGCAACAAGGGCGATACCGGCATGACGGTGCCGTTCTGGATCCTCGAGTACCTCGGAGCGGAGAAGGTCCGCGCCTACTGGGGCGGGATCGACGACTGGAAGGCCGCGAAGCAGCCGCTCAGCAAGGAGGAGCGGAAGCTGCCCGCCGCGACGTTCACGGCCAAGGTCCGCGGGGAGCGTCTGGCCTCCACCGACTACGTCAAGACCCACCTGAAGAACGCCGCCGTCCAGCTGGTCGACGCCCGGACACTCAAGGAGTTCTCGGGGGACGACATCCGCGCCGTCCGCGGCGGGCACATCCCCGGGGCCGTCCTGATCCCCTTCGAGCAGAACTGGGTGGACCCCGAGGCGGCGAAGAAGCTCGGCGACGGGCGGGTGACGAGCCGCGACGGCATGGCCCTCAAGGAGGCCCAGGCTCTCCGCGAGCTGTACAAGGGGCTGGACCCCAAGAAGGAAGTCGTCGCGTACTGCCAGACGGGTACCCGGTCCACGCTCAGCTACGTGGTGCTGCGCTCGCTCGGCTTCGAGAAAGTCCGCAACTACGACGACTCCTGGATCGTCTGGGGAAGCCGGCTGGACCTGCCGGTGGGGAATGTCAGCTACTACGACTTCGTCAAGGTGAACGCGGCGCTCAAGCGGCTGGATCAGCTGGAGCAGCAGGTGGATGATCTCGAGCGTGCGATGAAACCGAAGAAGACCGAGACGCGCTAGGCGCCATGGCGGGGGAGCGGCTGCTCATCTTCCAGACCCACGGCGTGCTCCACCCGCACCGGACCTATGCGCCGCTGTTCTTCGCGCTGACGGCGGCGGCCATGGACCTGAAGGTCGCCGTCTGGTTCAGCATGGAGGGCGTCACCCAGCTCCGCAAGGGAGCCGCCGAGCGTGTCGAGCTCGAGCCCGGGAGCGGGATGACGCTGGCCGACTGGCTGCGCCAGGCGCAGGAGGCGGGGGTCGAGCTGATGGCCTGCGCTCACGCCATGGGCGTGGAGAAGATGACCGAGGCCGACCTGATCGACGGCGTGCGCATCGTGGGCGTGGCGGGGGCGCTCGACCGCTGCCTCGAGGCCGATCGCGTCATGTACTTCTGAGACGAGGGAGATGCCGTGGCGGCCAAGCGGATCGCGGTGCTCGTCCGGGACAGGCAGGGGGAAGCGCTGAGGATGGCGCTGGGTCTCCTGCTGCTGAGTGACGTGGTCGAGGTCTATGTGCTCGACCGGCCACTGGCGCCGACTGACGATGTCCGCCTGCAGCTCGAACCCGTGAAGGAGATGGAGGTGCCGCTGTACACCAACTGCGGCCCCCAGGAGGGGATGGAGTCCTTGTCCACTGAGGAGATCGCGCGCCGGCTGGTCGGGTACGACCACGCCCTCGCCTACTGAGGGCATCCCCATGAGGCTCGCCATCGTCGTCAGCAGCGACAGGAATCTGCGGCATGTCGTGGGACTGACCACGGCAGCCGCCGGCAAGGGCCACCAGGTCTCCCTCTTCGCCATGGACTCGGGGACCCGGCTCCTGGCGGAGCCAGCCTGCGCCGGCCTCTCGAAGCTCGCCGGCGTCAGCATGAGCGTCTGCGAGCACAGCGCCGCGGGCCACGGCGTCACCCGGGAGGGGCTCCCCGGGGAGATCGTGTGGGGCAGCCAGTACCACAACGCCGTGATGACCCACGACGCCGACAGGGTGCTCGTCCTGTGACGGTCCTCTTTCTCCTCACCCGAGGGCCCGATCCGCTCTCGCGCCGGATCGTGGAGGCGCAGCAGCGCGAGCACGAGGTGACGGTCATCGATCTGTCGGCGCCGGAGGTGTCGTACGACCGGGTCATCGACGAGATCGCCGCCCACGATCGGGTCATCTCGTGGTGACGGCGGCGGCTGGCCGGCTCCTGCACGGCCAGCGGCTGGCCCGCGGGGTCCTCAGCGCCTCCACCGCGCTGGCGACGCTCTGCGCCTGGCTCACCCTGCTGGCCTTCCGGGGGCTCGACGACAACCGTCTGACGAGCTGGCAGTGGGCATTCGCCGACGCCCCCGTGGCGGGCCTCACCGGGCTCCTCGTCGCAGCCATGGGGCTGGCCTGGGCGCTCTGTCGGGCCGCGCCGCCCGAGCGCCACGCCGTGCCCCTCCTGGGGCTGGCGGCCTTCCTCGCCGCGGCGCTCTTCTGGAGAGAACCCGAGGTAATCGTGGACGCCGCGCGCTACTTCACCCAGGCCAAGCACCTCGCGGTCCACGGGGTCGGCACCTTCCTCAGCGAGTGGGGCACGGCCATGCCCGCCTGGACCGACCTGCCCCTGGTTCCCTTCCTGTACGGCCTGCTCTTCGCCGTGTGGGGCGAGGGGCGGGCGCCGGCCCAGGCGTTCACGGCGCTCTGCTTCTCGGGCACGGCCCTCCTCACCTACGGCATGGGCAGGCGGCTCTGGGACGGGAGCGTGGGCCTCTACGGCGGCGCGCTCCTCCTGGGCATGCCGTATCTCCTCACCCAGGTCCCGCTGATGCTCGTCGATGTCCCCACGATGTTCTTCCTGACGCTGGCGCTGTGGGCGGCCATCGCCGCCATCCAGGACGGGGGGAGCGTGAGGCTCGCCCTGGCCTCGGCCGCCCTCGCCCTGGCGCTCCTGTCCAAGTACACGGCGTGGCTGCTCTGCTCCGGCGTGCCGGTCATCGCCCTGGTCCACGCCCGCGGGAAGCCCGGGCGGGTCCTGGTGCGCGCGGCGGTGATCGTGACGGCAGCCGGCCTCGTCGTGGGCGCCCTGGCCGTGGCCAGGCCCGAGTTGGCCTCGGCGCAACTCGGGCTGCTCTGGAGCTATCAGTTGCCCGGCCTGGGCCGCTGGCGGGAGAGCCTCGCCTCCACCTTCCTGTTCCAGATCCACCCCTTCGTCACGGTGGCGGCCGCGTGGGGCGCCGCGCTGGCCGCTCGCAGCCGGGACTGTCGCTTCGCGGTCCCGGCCTGGCCCCTGCTCCTCCTGCTGGCGCTCGGCGCCGGGCGGAGCCGGTACATCATCCCGGCACTGCCGATGCTGGCCCTGATGGCCGCCTGCGGGCTGCGCTCGATCGCCCGGCCGGAGATCCGCCGCTTCGCCGCCGCCTGCATCGTGACGGCCTCGCTCCTGGTCGCCGTCCTCGGCTACCTCCCCCATCTCGCGAGGACGAGCGCCGTGAATCTCAGGGACGCCGGGGCGTATCTGGATGCGCTCGACGCCGATGTCGTGGAGGTGCTGGTGCTCCCACAGCCGGGGTCGGGGGTCAACCCGGCAGTGTCCGTGCCGCTCCTGGACCTGCACACCGCCAAGCGCCTCGTCGCCCGCGTCGGGCCGCCGGCCTCGGCGCCGCCCGAGGAGATCGAGCAGTCACCGCTGCGCTTCACCTGGGCCTATGCCCTCCCCGCCTACTACGCCCCCGGAGCCGCGAGCCCCTCGGGGCCCGGGACGCGGGTGCTCATCCTGGCCCGGCCCGATCAGCCCCTGACCGCGGCGGTCGAGGGCGCGCTCAGGGGCTACAGGTTCGCGCGGGCCTTCGAGGTGCGGGAGCCGTGGTTCCGGTACGGGACCGTGCTGAGAGTGTACCGGCGGGCCGAGGTGGCGGCCGCCGGAGGGAGGTCCTGACATGGAGGGGGGCGCCAGAGGAAACCAGGTGCGGGTCTTCGTCATCATCGGCTTCCTCAGCCTGGTCAGCATCGTCACCTACGGCTGGAGCGAGTACTACATCTATCTCTCGGCTTACCTCTGGTTCGGAGTCATCTACGGGATGTGCCTGCAGTACGGCAGGTTCTGCTTCTCCTCGGCCTTCCGGGACCTCTTCGCGGTGGGCGTGCCGCGGATGGCCGTGGGGATCATGATCGCCATGGTGCTCTTCGGCTTCGTCTCCGCCCTCGTCACCGCGCTCGGGATGAGCACCTTCCACGCCGCCCCGTATGGGCTGCACTCCGTGATCGCGGGGCTGATCTTCGGCGTGGGCATGGTGCTGGCCGGCGGCTGCGCCTCGGGGTCGCTGTACAAGACCGGAGAGGGCAATGGCAGCGCCATGCTCGTGGTGCTCTCCATCAGCGTGACCCAGGCGGTATTCGTGGACGTGGGGGGCTGGGTCAATGCGCTGGTCCCGGGGGCCTGGCGCGAGTCGGCCCTGGCCAAGGGCCTCCCCGCCTCCGTCAACGTCGGCGACGGCTGGGTGGACCAGTACCTCGCCGGGCATGTCTGGAACCAGCCCGTGGCCACCTTCGGCGAGCTGCTGGGGCTCTCCAACCCCTTCGCGGCCGCCTATGTGGGGAATGTGCTGGTGGGGATCGCGCTGCCGGCGGCGCTGGTGCTGGGGTGGATCTACGCGGGCTGGGCGCGGCGCCCCTTCCTCAGGCGGCGGGCGAAGGCGGGGCAGCCGGCGGCCGGCCTCGGGACCGAGCTGGCCGGGTACTGGGGCATGGTCATGGCGTCCAAGCGCACGGCCGTGGCGGGGCTCTGTCTGGGGATCGCCGCGGGGCTGCACATGCTCGTGATGAAGGGACTCCAGGTGAAGTTCGGCGTGACGAACTTCGGCGAGCTGATGAGCCGCATGGGCTTCACCTTCGGCATCTCCGCCACGGGCACCGTGTTCGACCCGGGCTACTGGTACGTGACGACGCAGGAAGCCCAGTGGGTGGGGTGGGTGTTCAACCGGCTGGGCTGGGGGAACATGGACAACATCTTCTTCGGCCTCAACAACGGCATCCCCAACCCCCTCATCAACCCCGCCGACTGGATGTCCATCGGCCTCATCGGCGGCGCCGCCGTCATGGCACTCCTGCACAACGAGTTCAAGTGGAAGGCGCCCACGCGGGAGCTGGCGACGTGGGCCGTCCTGGGGGGCTTCCTCATGGGCATCGGCTCGCGGCTGGGGCTCGGGTGCAATATCGGCGCCTTCTTCGTCCGCGTGTCCGAGGGCGACGTGTCGGGCTGGCTCTTCGGGCTGGGCATGATCGCGGGCGCCTGGGTCGGCGTGAAGTTCTTCAGCTGGTGGACCGAGCGGAGGATGGCCCGCGAGGCCGCCTTCGACTTGGCCTGATCACCCGCAGGGCCGGGAGAGCACACACCATGGCGATGAAGTTCGAGAAGCGGGCCGACGGCGAGTTCCTGCTGGACGTGAGAGGGTATGTCTGCCCCCACCCGCAGCTGTACACGAAGAAGGCGCTGGACAAGATGCAGGAGGGGGACACGCTGGAGCTCGTGTTCGACAACCCGTCCTCGGCCGAGTCCATCGCCGCCATGTGCGACACCACGGGCGACGAGATCGTCGGCCGGGCGATGGAGAAGGGCACCTACACGTGGAAGATCCGCAAGACGAGCGAGACGTGAAGGACCAGACGCAGGGCTGTCACGGGCGGGGCGCGGGATGAGCACGAGTCTCTGGATCGTCACGGTGATCGTGGTGGCCTGGACGAGCTTCCTCATCGGCTACGGTGTCTCGGCGCTCACGACCGTCAGGCAGCAGCCCGCCGCCGAGGTGAGCGCCCCCGGGGGCGGCTACGGGGCGGCCAGGCAGGGCCCGGCAGCCGCGGCTGGTGGCTACGGCGAGGCCAAGGCCCGCGCGAGGGCCCCGGCCGGTGGCTACGGCGCTCCTGCCGGGGACTCCTCCGGGAGCCGGAAGCGGTACCGCTCCGAGGACTCCTCCTCGGACTGACTTGCGCTTGGCGCGCGAGCCATTCCCGATGGACACCGAGCGGCCCCGTGCCCTCGTCCTGGGCGGCGGCCTGGCGGGCCTGTCGGCGGCCTGGGCCCTGACCCGCGCCGGCCGGAGCGCCTGGGTGCTGGAGCGCAACGCCGCCATCGGGGGGCTGGCGAGGACGGCGGCGCGCGGCGCGTTCCGCTTCGACCTGGGCGGCCACCGCTTCCACACCCCCGACGGCGGCATCGAGGCGCTGGTGCGCCGCCTGCTGGGCGCCGAGCTACTCACCGTGCCCCGGCGCAGCCAGATCCTGCTGGGCGCCCGCTACGTCGACTACCCCCTCCGGCCCCTCAACGCTCTCGCGGGGGTGGGCGCGCGGGCCACCTGCGCGATGCTGGCCGACTACGCGCTGCAGCGCCTGGGGGCGCGGCTCTCCGCGCCGCGCATGGTCTCCCTCGAGGACTGGGTGGTGAGAGGCTTCGGGCGGGCTGCGTTCGACCTCTACTTCAAGGGGTACACGGAGAAGATCTGGGGCCTCGGCGCCGACCGCATCTCGATGGAGTGGGTGGCCCAGCGGATCCAGGGGCTGTCCCTCGGGGTGGCCCTCAGGACGGCGCTCCTCGGCTCCCGCGGCCCGCAGGTAGCGACCCTCGCTGAGGAGTTCCTCTACCCGCCGGCGGGCATCGGGCGCATCGCGGAGCGCCTCGGTGAGGAGATCGAGCCCGTCGGGCGGCTACTCACGGCCACCGCGGTCGAGGAGGTGGAGCATGACGGCAGCCGCGTGAGGGGCGTGACGGCGCGGGCGTCCGGCCGGAGCCAGGCCTTCGAGGTCGAGGAGCTCGTGTCCACCATCCCGCTCACCTCCCTGGTCGGGAGGCTGCGCCCGCGGGCGCCGGCCGAGGTGCTCGAGGCAGCGGCGCGGCTCCGGTACCGCGATCTCGTCATCGTGGCCGTCATGGTGGATCGGCGGCGGGTCACGGACCAGACGTGGATCTATGTCCCCGACCGGCGCGTCCCCTTCAGCCGCATCCACGAGCCCACCAACTGGAGCGCGCAGATGGCCCCGCCGGGGCAGACTCTCCTCGTCACCGAGCACTTCTGCTTCCGCGGAGACGACACCTGGCGGACGCCCGACGAGCGCCTCAGCGAGGTCACCATCGCCCACCTGGCGCGCCTGGGCTTCCTCGGGCGCCGCGAGGTGCTGGACAGCGCGGTGGTGCGGGTGCCGCGGGCCTACCCGCTCTTCGAGGTGGGCTACGAGGCGCCGCGGCGCCTCATCCGCGCGTATCTGGGCCGGCTGAGGAACCTGCACCTCGCGGGCCGGGCCGGAGCCTTCGCCTACATGAACATGGACCAGGCCATGGCCTCGGGCCTCGGCGCGGCCGCGGCCATCCTCTCGCGGGGCGCGCGGGGAAACGGCGCGGCGGGCGCGGTGCCGGCCCTGGCCAGTCTGACGCCGTCCGGGGCGAGCGCATGAAGTGCGTGCTGATCATCCCCGCGTGGTCGCCGGAGGAGATCTTCCCCTCGAAGACGGTGGGCTCGCAGCTCAACTACTGGCAGCCGCTGGGCACGCTCTATGTCGCCGCCTGCCTGCGCGAGGCCGGCCACGAGGTGCGGTTCCTGGATGGCGCCTTCCTCACCCACGAGGAGATCCTGGCCCGGGTGGCCCGGTGGCGCCCCGGGCTGGCCGGCATCTACGCCACGACCTTCGGGTGGCGGCGCGCCGGACGGACGGCGGCGGACATCAAGCGCCTGGACCGCTCCATCTTCACCTGCGCCGGCGGGCCCTACCCGATGGCGGCGCGGGCCGACTGCCTCCGCCTGGACGGCGCCCACTGGGACGCGGTGGTCACCGGCGAGGGAGAGCTGTCGCTGGTCGAAGCCGCGGAGCGGCTGGAGCGCGGCCAGTCCCTCAAGGGCGTGGCGGGCGTGATCGCCCGGGAGGGCGGGCGCCTCGTCGAGAACCCGCCGCGCCCACTCATCGCGGACCTCGACGCCCTCCCCTTCCCGGCCCGCGACCTGCTCGGCGACGCGCACCGCTACGTTCCCCCGCCGGGAACGTACCGGCGCCGCCCGGTGGCCGTCATGATCAGCGCCCGCGGCTGCGACCGGCGCTGTCTCTTCTGCTTCCAGCTGGACCGCGAGCGGAAGGCCGGGGTGCGGGGCATCCGCTACCGCAGCGTGGCGAGCGTCCTCACGGAGATCGAGCGCTGCCGCCAGCAGGGCTACCGCGAGATCAAGTTCATCGACGACACCCTCGCCGCGGACTACGGGCGCGCACTGGAGCTGGCCCAGGAGATCAGGGCGCGACGCCTCGACATCGCCTGGTTCGCCTCGGCCTGCGTCAACCAGGTCGACGCCCGACTGCTCAGGGCCTTCAAGGACGCGGGCTGCTGGGCGATCCTCTTCGGCGCCGAGAGCGGCGTCCAGAAGAACCTCAACGCGGTGAGGAAGGGCATCACGCTCGAGCAGACGCGCCGCGCCGTGCGCGCGGCGAAGGATGCGGGCCTGACCGTCAGCACGCCCTTCATCTTCGGCCTGCCCGGCGAGACCTTCGCGGAGGGGCTCAGGACCATCGAGTTCGCCATCGAGCTCGATCCCGACATCGCCAACTTCCACGCCCTCACGCCCTTCCCGGGCACCGATCTCTTCGACCAGCGCGAGCGGCTCGGGACGGTCTCCGACGAGCTCTCCGACTACACCTACCAGGGCGCGGCCTTCACCCCTCACACGATGGCGCCAGGGGACATCGCCGCGCTCCGCCGTCTCGCCTTCAGGCGCTTCTATTCCCGGCCCTCGTTCCTCCTCCGCCGGCTCCTGGCCGTCAGGACGAGCCACGACCTGGCGGCCGCCGCCAGGGGGGCCCGAAGTCTCTTCTGGCTGTGGGCCCGGCGGGACATGTTCGATCGGCCGCCGCCGGACCGGCGCGCCCGGGACGGGCAGCGGGAGCCAGGAGCCGCAGGTACTCCCGCGCCAGCGCGGGATACCACCGCGGGTTGAACAGGATATTCGTCATGGCGTAGCACTCGTGGGTGCAGTGGCAGCGGCCTGTCCCGACAGACGCCCGCACCCGCCGGGCCCGCTCCGACCCGAGCAGCCGCCCCATGTCCGAGCCGTGCTCGCGCACATTCCCCAGGCCCTCCGCGGCCAGCTCGCAGGGGTACACCTCGCCCGTCTCCGTGAGGACGAGGTTGAGCCGGCCCGCGTAGCAGCGGGTGAGGCGCCGGTGGGCCAGCAGGGTCCGGTGGATGAGGCGACGCTGGAGGATGTCCTGCGCGGCCTTGAGGCGAGCGCCCGCGAAGCGGTACAGCCCCGGGCCGCCCTGCCTCAGCTCGGCCGCGAGCCGCTGGCTCACGCGCGCGTAGGCCCGGGCATCCACCCGCGTGTAGCGCGGCTCCAGCAGCCGGCCGCGGGCCAGCGAGACAGTGTGGGTCGACACGGCGGGGAGGCCGCGCACGAAGTCCATCAGCCCGTCCAGCTCGTCCTGGTTGTCCGAGCACATGACGGTGTTGATCCCGAGCTCGAGGTTTGGATACCGCGGGAGCAGTGGAGCCAGGAGGCGGCAGCTCTCCATGACCCGCTCGAAGGAGCCCGACCGGCCGCGGAGCGCGTCGTGGGCCGGGCCGAGCCCGTCCAGGGAGAGCTTCACCGCGATGACGCTCTTCCGGCAATGCGCGGCGATCTCCTCGGTGCGGTCGCGGATCGTCGCCGGGAGATCGCCATTGGTCGGGTACAGCATGACGGCGGGCCGGTTGTTCTCGTAGAAGGTCCGGCTCAGCTCCGCCAGGTCGTCGCGCAGGAAGACCTCGCCCCCCGAGAAGGCCACCCACAGGAGCGAGCCCAGGGAGCGTGAGATGCGCGCCACTTCGGCGAGGGAGAGCTCAGGCGCCTCGGCCGGCGGTGGATCCGCGCTCCTGAGGTAGAAGCAGAAGGGGCAGCGGAGCGTGCAGCGCCGGGTCACGAAGAAGGTCAGCTGGACGGGCCGCCGCTTCCAGGCGACGGCGTCCAGGTGGCGCAGCGCCCGGTACATCGTCAGGCCGCCCGAGCCCGGGGAGGGCGCGCGAGGTAGCTGAGGGCGCCGGCCAGCGCGCCCGCGCCCACCGCCACCGGGTACAGTGCCACGTAGTAGAGCGCCGCCGCGGCGACGAAGCCGGGCCCGCCGGCGCGCCGCAGGGCCCGGAGGAGCCCGCGGCTCGCCACGAGGTTGGCGGCCACCAGCACCGGCACCGAGGCGAGGAGCGCGATCTCCCCGCTGAGGGCGGCCAGGGCGAGGAGCAGGACGGCGAGCGCGTGCGCCGCCACGTTCAGCTTCAGCTCGGCGGAGGCCGTGCCGGAGTCGGCCAGCAGGTCTCCCCGCCCGAGGGAGTAGACGGTCCAGTAGAAGGATTTCCTGAGCGCGTTCCGGAGGGATTTCCGGAGCGAGAAGTTGAAGAGGTGCCGGACCTGGAGCGCAGGCTCCATGACGAGCCGCACGCCGGCCCGTCGCAGCCGGTGGCTGAACTCCACGTCCTCCAGGATCGGCAGGAAGTCCTCGGCGAAGCCGCCGCTGCGGCGAAAGGCCTCGGCGTCCACAGCCAGGGCGTGGGTGGCGACGTAGTCGGGGCGCTCCGGGCGCTTGCTCTCGCAGTAGTTGATGAAGACCGACTGGAAGCGGCTGAAGAAGCTCCGCTCGGGCGGCAGGCACGTGTAGGTCCCGCCCACGACGACGTCGCGGCCGGCCGAGGCGAGAGCCGCGCTGGCCATGGCCAGGGTGTTCTCCTGCAGGAGGCAGTCGGCATCGGTGAAGAAGAGCATGTCGCCCCGGCTCGCCGCGGCGCCGAGGTTCCGCGCCCGGGAAGCGCCCGCCTGCGCCTCGAGGCGCAGCAGCCGGCAGGGAAAGCGCTCGATGATCTCCACCGACCGATCCTCGGAGCCGTCGTCCACCACGATCACCTCGAAGCGCTCGTAGCGCGAGGCGACAGCGGCGGCCAGGCAGGCCTCGAGAGTGGCCTCGCCGTTGCAGTTCGGGATGATGACGGAGATGAAGTTCGCCATGCCTCTCCCGGGCACACCGCGCCCCAGTCTAGCACGCCGTGTTCCCGGCTCTCCGCCGGCCGCAGCCCTCTGGCGCCCCGGCCCTGGGGCAGGCGCTCCAAGAAATTGATGTGTCAGGCCCATTGACCGGCTATGGGGCCTGGGAAGAAGGTGGGCCAACATTCCAGCAGAGTGAACGGGCCTGTCAAGTCCCCCAGGCCCGGCTCCGGAGGTGGACGACGGGACGCTGTCCCTCCTGACCCCGACGTGAACGGCCCGCCGCCCAGTGCAAGCCTCGGCTGGCGGGGATCGCCCGTGCGGCCGACTGGGGCTGGCGCGGAGAGGGGGTGGCCATGGCGCAGCTGAGCGCTGACCTCGCGCTGGACTGCCGGGGGCTGGCCTGCCCGGTGCCGATCCTGAAGCTGTCCAAGGCGATCACGCAGATCCAGGCCGGGCAGATCATCGAGCTGACCGCCACCGACAGCGGCTCCAGGGACGACGTCCCCGCCTTTTGCCAGCGCACCGGCAACGCGCTCGTCTCCACGCGGGAGGAGGGCGGCGCCTTCGTCTTCTACGTCAGAAAGGGACCCTGAGGGCGGCCCGCGGAGCCAGGCGTGTACATCGTCGCCATCGACCCGGAAGTCTGTAACGGCAATGGGGAGTGCGTCCAGGGATGCCCCGTGGCCATCCTGTCCGAGGAGGGCGAGGGCGACGACAAGAAATGCGTCGTGAGCGGGGCCACGGCGGACTGCCTCGGCTGCATGGTCTGCGTCGAGGTGTGCCCCACCGGCGCCATCAAGGTCGACGAGGTATAGCTGCAGTGCAGATCCCCCGCCTGGTCATCTCGGCCCCTCATGGCCGGTCGGGCAAGACCACCGTGGCGATTGGGCTGGCCTCCGCCTTCGCCCGGCGGGGGCTGAGGGTCCAGCCCTTCAAGAAAGGGCCAGACTACATCGACCCGAGCTGGCTCGGCGAGGCCGCCGGCCGACCCTGCCGGAACCTGGATCTCTTCCTGATGGACGCCGACAGCGTTCTCGAGCGAGTGGCCTGCGCCTGCCAGTCGGCGGACCTGGCCCTCATCGAGGGCGCTCACGGCCTCTACGATGGGCTCGACGGAGAGGGAGCCAACAGCACGGCCCGGCTGGCCGTGACGCTCCAGACGCCGGTGGTGCTGATCGTGGATGCGACTCGCATGACCCAGAGCGTGGCCGCCCTGGTCCAGGGGTTCCGGGACTTCGACCCGCGCGTCCGGCTCGCGGGCGTCATCGCCAACCAGGTGAGCAGCCCCCGCCACCGCGCCAAGCTGGCTGATGCTCTCGCGCGCCACACGGGCATCCCGCTCCTGGGCGCCCTGCCCCGGGACCCCTCGCTGTCGATCCCCGACCGCCACCTGGGGCTGGTGCCGAGGGACGAGAACGAGCAACTGCTCCCCGTCGTGGAACGGGTGCGCGCCGCGGTGGAGGCCTCCGTGGACCTGGACGCGCTGCTCGGCCTGGCCCGCAGCGCGCCGGCCCTGCCTGTCGGTCCGCATTGCCCTTCGCCGATGCCGCGCGCCCATGTGAGGCTCGGCATCGCCCGCGACCGGGCCTTCACCTTCTACTACATGGAGAACCTCGAGGCCCTGAGGGCGGCCGGGGCTGAGCTGGTCTGCCTGGACACGCTCAAGGACAGGGCGCTCCCCGACGTCGACGGCCTCTACCTGGGCGGGGGCTTCCCGGAGATGTTCCTCGAGGAGCTCGAGGTCAACGAGGCGCTCCGCGCCGACATCCGCGCGGCCATTGGCGAGGGTTTGCCGGTCTATGCCGAGTGCGCGGGGCTCATGTACCTGGCTCGGCGCATCGCGTGGCGCGGCCGCTCGGCGGCCATGGTGGGGGCGCTTCCCTGCGACGTGGAGGTCACGGAAAGGCCCCAGGGGCATGGCTACGTGCGCGCGCGCGTCACGGGCGCGAACCCCTGCTTCCCCGTCGGGACGGAGCTCCGCGGCCACGAGTTCCACTACTCGCGGGTGGTGAACCTCGGGCCGGCGCGCTTCGCCTACCGGCTGGAGCGCGGGCGGGGCGTGGCCGACGGGCGGGACGGCCTGGTGGTGGGCAATGTCCTGGCCGCCTACACCCACCTGCACGCCGCGGGCACTGCGGGGTGGGCCGAGAGCCTCGTGGCCCAGGCGCGCGCGCATCAGGCCGCCCGGCCGGCCAGGGAGGCCCGATGAAGATCGGCGTGATGGTCCAGGAGGGCCCGTACCAGCACCAGGCCTCCGACAGCGCCTGGCAGTTCGTCCAGGCGGCGCTCGGCCGCGGTCATCAGATCGTCGGCGTCTTCTTCTACACGGACGGCGTGCACAACGTGAACCGGTTCATGAACCCGCCGGGCGAGCGGGTGATCGGCAAGCGGTGGTCCGAGCTGGGGGCCCAGGGGATTCCCCTGGTGGCCTGCGTCACCGACTCGACGTACCGGGGCGTCACCCAGGAGATCGCCGTCGCCAACGTGAAGATCTCCGGCCTGGGGAACCTGGCGGAGTTCATCCAGCAAGCCGACCGCTTCGTGACGTTCGGCGACTGAGGGGAGGTGGAGTGCCGGGGCAGCGTCTCTCACAACCTGGGGCCGGATGCGCGGGAGGGACCACAGTGGATCACACTGGCAAGAGGATCGCAGCGCTCGTATCTGTCCTGCTGGTCGGCTTCGTCGCCGCGTGGCTCGCGGGCCCGGCGGCACTCGGCGGCGCGGAGAAGGTGCACCAGGGCACGGTCTACATCGCCGGCATGGGGGGGCATATCGCTAAGGCCGAGCTGCGGATCGACCCGGCCCAGCCCGAGCCCATCACCGTGGTCAAGCTCAGCCGGATCAAGCTCAACGGCGACCCGGCCGTGGCCAAGAAGGCGTACCCCTTCCACGACGTGCGGATCGACCACGCGAAGAAGGAGATGTTCTGGTCGGCCTATGTCCCGGACGGCGACGGGGTGCGCGCGGGGAAGGTGGACCTGGCCACCGGCAAGGTCCTCGCCGACGTGAAGCTGCCGAAGGACGCCAAGACGACCATGGCGCCCATGTACTGCGCGTCGGGGCAGACCAAGGACAAGTTCCTTCCCGTGATGATGGGGTACCAGGGCTTCATCGATGTCGTGGACAAGGGGACGATGAAGCTCGAGCGACGGGTCTTCCTCGACCACCCGAAGATCCCCAAGAACTATGTCTGGGCGCATGGGGTCGCCTCGCCCGACGGCAAGGAGTTCGCGCTCTGGGCGAGCCTGAGCGACACCCCCGGCACGTTCCCGCGGGGCAAGGAAGAGCGCCAGCTGATCCTGATCCTCGACACCCCGGCGCTGGTCAAGGGGGAGCTCAAGGTGCTCCGGGATACCACCGTGACGAGCGACCCGAAGAGCAGCGTATTCTTCCGCGGCTACTACACCGCGGACGGCAAGCAGCTGCTCATCTCAGGCCGGGATCGCCACTGGGTGCTGGACGCCAAGACGCTCCGGGTCGTGGCCGAGACCGCGAATGCGCCCGGCTGGGAGAACCACGACATCCAGCCGTTGCCCGGGGACCGGTACGCGCTCCTCACCCAGCGGGTGCCGATGGAGATCGAGCCCGGCAAGAAGGGCGTGGACGGGCAGCTCGAGCTCTACGACCTCGGCCGGAAGGCGAAGGTCGGCAAGGCCGTGTCGGTCTGCGACTCCTGCCACAGGGACGAGAACATCAAGACGACCTCGATCCTGTGCGGGATGGACAGCGTCTGGAAGCAGTAGGGCGCCGGATCGAGGCATGACGATGGCGGGGGGACGGGCGCGGGTTGTGTGCGGTGTTCTCCTTGCGCTCGCCGCTCCGCCACCCGTCGCGGCACAGGCGCCCTTGACCATCGAGTTCCGGGGAGAGGTCCAGGCCCAGTGGGAGGTCGTCCCCCTGAAGCGCTCCATGACGGTGTCCCGCGGGGAGATCTTCGAGGCCCAGGTCAGGGTCAGCAACAAGTCAGACCGGCAGGTCCTGGCCATGGTCCTGACGGAGGTCGGCCCGCGGGGCACCGCCGGCGCGCTCGTTCATCTTGGCTGCGGGCCGACCTTCACCCTGATCCTGGAGCCGGGTGAGGCGGTGGCGGTCCCCGCCTCGTACTTCGTCGCCGAAGGGGCGCCCGGAGAGGTCGGGACATTCGACATGGCCTATGCCGTCTATTCGTTCGAGGCCCTCAGGCCCGACCCGCTCCAGGTCGGCCGGCGGATCTACGCCGCGCGCTGCATGAGCTGCCACGGTACGCTGGGACGGGGCGACGGGCCCATCGGGCGGCTCCTGGAGGGCGGCGTGCAGGATCTCGCGCCCGCGCTCAGGGACAAGGGGGACACGGCGTTGCTCGACGTCGTCTCTGGCGGCCTGGGCCCCATGCCCGCCTTCGCCCCCGCGCTGGCGGCATCCGAGCGGCAGGCGGTGCTGCTGTATCTCCGACACCTCGGCCGGGGGATGCCTTGAGGCGATCGGTACGGCTCAGGGTCGGGCTGGCGCTGAGCGTCCTGGGCGGGTCGGTGCTCGGCGCCGGCGTCCAGGGATCGCCGGCGCAGCCGGCACGGATGGTCCGGGTGCCCGTCGGGATCGAGGCCCCGACTTGCGTCCTCACCGGCCAGGACGGGCGCCGCCTCGCCCTCCGGGATCTCATGGGCAAGGCCGTTCTGGTCGCCTTCGTCTACACCTCCTGCCCCGATGTCTGCCCGCTCATGTTCGGCGCGGCCACCGCAGTGCAGCGGCGCGTGCAGGCCGAGGGCCGCGGGGATGTCGTGTCCGTCTTCGTGACCACCGATCCGGAGGTGGACACGCCGGAGGTCCTGAGGGCCTTCGCCACCCGTCGGGGCGCCGATCTTCCCTCCACCGTGCTTCTCACTGGCAGCGCCGACGAGCTCAGGGCGGTGTGGGAGGCGTTCGGGGTGAAGGTCAGGCGCCTGGCCCGGGGGCTCGTGGACCACTCGCCGCTGACTTTCCTCATCGACGCCCGGGGGGTGATCCGCTACCGCTACCTGGGCGGCATCCTCGACACCGAGACCATCGCCGCGGATGTCCGGACCGTCCTGGCGAACACCACGACGAAGCGAGGCGCTCATGGAGCACATGGAGCACGGTGAGCCGCGCGGGGAGCCAGGCGGCGCTCCGCCCAGGAAGGTGCTGGTTCTCATGCGCAAGGCCCCGTACGGAACCCTCTACAACTGGGAGGGTCTGCAGGTGCTCCTCATCATGGGGGCCTACAAGATGCAGGGCGTGGTGGACGTCGCCGTGGCCTTCGTGGAGGACGGGGTCTTCGCGATCACCCAGGGGCAGGACCCGACCAGCCAGGGGATGAAGGCGATCTCGAAGACCTACCCGGCGCTCCCGGACTTCGAGGTGGACCGCTTCTACGTGGACGAGCAGTCGCTGGCCGATCGAAACCTGACGCTGGATGACCTGGTGATCCGGCCCGGGATCCTCGACGCGGCGGGGATGGCCCGTCTCCTGGAGGAGCAGGACGCGGTCCTGCCGTTCTAGAGGAGGCCGAGTGGTGCTCTTCACGGTGAACAAGTCGCCGTACCTGCACGGCAACCTGGAAGGCTGCCTGCGGCTGGCCCCGGCCGGGACGCCACTCGTGCTCTACGAGGACGGGGTGTACGCGGCGGTGGCGGGCACGCGCGTGGAAGAGCTGATGCGCCAGGCCCTGGCCCGGCACCCCGTCTACGCGCTCGAAGCCGACCTCAGGGCCCGCGGGCTCGAGCGCCTGATCGAGGGCGTGCGGGTGATCGACTACGCGGGCTTCGTGGAGCTGGTGGAGCAGCATCCCGTGGTGCCGTGGCTGTGACACCCGCCCGGCGGGCGGCGTAAGAGGAGAACGAGCATGCTGGTGGTGCAGCTGGCGTGTCCCAAGTGCGGCTTCGTCATCGAGCAGTACCCGGCCGATCAGCTCGAGGCGGACTCACAGAAGCAGAAGCGCTACCAGTACCTCCGGAAGAAGCAGACGCTCTGCCCGAGCTGCCTCAGCCAGACCGCCAAGCTCGAGGAGCGGCGGGTGGAGGTGGAAGCGCCGCCCCAGGCCGAGCTCCTGGCCGAGGCCGCGGCGCCGCCCGAGGCGGTACCTGCGGGCGAGGCGGTCGCGCCGACGCCGCTATGCGACGAGCTGGAACGGGGGCCCTGGCCCAGCCACGTCACGGAACTAAAGCAGACGCGGTACCACATGCAGATGTACGAGGAGGGCCTGCGCCAGAAGAGAACCCAGTGGGGGTTCGGGGGCTACACCTCGATTCCCGGCGTGGCCTCCGGGATCCTCATGCGGGCCTCGGCCCGGCCCGACATCGCCAAGGGGGCCAACCTGGTCCGCGCCTTCTGTCCCAGCGGGACGTTCTACTCCACGCAGACCCTCCGGGCCCTCTGCGACGTGGCGGACCGCCACGGCTACGGCATCCTCCACCTCCATGCCACGACCTGCGACATCGAGGTCCTGGGGGTGCCCAAGGAGGAGCTCCGGGCGACGGTGGACGAGCTGGTGGCCGCCGGCCTGGACGTGGGCTCCACCGGGGATGCCTACCGCAACTGCCAGGAGTGCATCGGCCCCTTGCGCTGCGAGATGGTCCTGGTGGACTCGGTGGCCATGCGCCAGGCCTACTTCACGCGCTTCCTGGACGACGTCCAGTACCCGCGCTTCCCCCACAAGATCAAGTTCAAGCTCTCGGGATGCCCCAACGATTGCACCCGCTCCCAGCAGAAGGGGGACATCGCCATCGTCGGGGTGTTCCGGGATCCGCCGACGATCGACGCGGCCCGGCTCGAGGGCTGGGTCGCTGGGGGCGGGGACATCGCCCACATCGTCAGGATGTGCCCGACCCGCGCCATGGAGTGGGACGGCCGGCGGCTGGCCATCGACGCCGACGGCTGCGTCCGCTGCATGTACTGCATCAACCAGTGCCCGGGCATCCGCCCGGGCGGCGACCGCGGCGTGGCCGTCCTGGCCGGCGGCAAGATGCGGGGCAAGTACGGGCCGCTCCAGCCCTTCGTCATCGCGCCGTTCGTCCCCGCCGTCCCGCCGGACTTCACGGAGGTCTTCGACCTCTGCGCCAAGATCACGGATGTCTACGACGAGCACGCGCGCCGCAAGGAGCGGCTGGGGGATTTCATCTACCGCACGGGCATCGACCAGTTCTGCCGCCTGGTCGGCGTGCCGCCGGCCCCTCAGCAGATGGTCTCTCCCCGCATCAATCCCTTCTACCACTGGACGCCTGAAGAGCTGCAGGCCTCGCGGAAGGAGCCCGACTGATGCCTGGCGTCGGCCTCCCTCCTCTCGAACGGAACGTGCCGCCCATCGTCCTCCGCAACTACGGGAAGTGGACGGACCACGAAGCCGTGAGACCCGGCGTCCTCAAACATGTGGCCGAGAGCGGCGAGGCATGCTACACCGTGCGCGCCGGGATGCCGACGAACGCGCGGGTCTCCACCACGCTCGCCCGCAAGATCGCGGACCTCGCGGACGAGTTCGCCGGCGGGCACCTGCGCCTCACCCGGCGCCACAGCCTGGAGCTGGTCGGGGTGGACCCGGCCCGGATCGACGCGCTGATCGAGCGGCTCCGGAGTCTCGGGCTGCCCGTGGGCGGCACCGGCCGCACCTTCCGCAACACGGTGTCCTGCACGGGCTGGATCCATTGCCAGTTCGCTGCCACCGATGCCCCGGCCGTGGCCAAGGCCATCTCCGATGAGCTGTACGAGGACTTCCGCGCCGAGCGCTACCCGGCGAAGCTCAAGATCTCCATCTCCGGCTGCGTGAACCAGTGCGGCGAGGGATCCACCGCGGACATCGGGATCGTCGGCATCCACCGGGCTCTGCCCCGGGTCATCGACGAGGAAGTGGCCCGCTGCGAGATCCCGCTGATCGTCTCGGTCTGCCCCACCGGCGCCATCAAGCCCAAGCCGCCGAAGAGCGTCCAGGTGGATCCCGAGCGCTGCATCCACTGCGTGGCCTGCGCCGCCCCGTGCCAGGGAATGCAGATCGGCGACCCGGATACCGACGGCGTCGCGGTCGTGGTTGGCGGCAAGGCGGGAAACTCTGGGAACGGCCCGGCCTTCGCCAAGTTCGTGATCCCCTACCTCCCCAACACGCCGCCCCGCTGGCCCGAGGTCACCCGGGCGGTGAGGCAGATCGTGGAGGTGTGGGTGAAGGGAGCCCGGCGGGACGAGCGGATCGGCGACTGGATCGCCCGGATC
Organism: Candidatus Rokuibacteriota bacterium; assembly: GCA_016188005.1. Classification (NCBI taxonomy): domain Bacteria; phylum Candidatus Rokuibacteriota; species Candidatus Rokuibacteriota bacterium. The sequence continues at coordinate 92,452 of JACPIQ010000075.1, forward strand.
GGCTGGGACAAGTTCTTCGAGAAGGCCGGGCTGCCGATGAGCGGCAAGCTCCTCGACGGCTACGTCCTCTGGCCCATGTCGGCCCGCACCGGGGTGCGGTTCCACTGGTAGCTCAGGTCCCTCGCACGAGAGGAGAGAACGGCCATGGCGACGGTAGAGCTCGAAGGCAAGACGATGGAGCTGGACGAGGACGGGTTCCTGCAGGATCCCGATCTCTGGTCCCAGACGGTGGCCCAGTACTTCGCCGACCAGGAGGGGCTGGGGCGGCTCACTGACGAGCACTGGAAGGTGGTCAACATGATCCGCGGCTACTACCTCCAGTTCGGCGTCGCCCCCATGATCCGCAAGGTCGTCAAGGACACCGGCTTCGACCTCAAGCACATCTACCAGCTCTTCCCCTCGGGGCCGGCCAAGGGGGCCTGCAAGGTGGCCGGCCTCCCCAAGCCCACGGGCTGCGTGTAGGCGCCGGCGGAGGTGGCGGTGACGCTGCCCGCGGGCGCCCGCGCGGCGGGCGGGCCAGGTCTCGGGGCGCTGGCGGCACGGCGGAGCGCCATCGCCGGCCGCTGGCTGGCGCTGACGCTCGAGAGCTACCCGGCCCCCACCGCGCGCCTGCTGGCGCGCGAGAGCGACCCCTTCCGCAACCCCGTCGGGCACACCCTCAGGCAGGCGCTGTCGGGGCTCGCGGAGGAGCTTATCGGGACGATGGACCCAGGCAGGGTCACCGCCCTCCTGGACAGCGTCGTGAGGGTCCGCGCCGTCCAGGCCATGAGCGCCGGCGAGGCCGTAGGCTTCGTGTTCCTGGCCAGGCAGGCCCTGCGGGAAGAGTTGGGCAGCGGCGGGGGGCTGCCGGCCGCGGACGGGCTCGGGGTTCTGGAGGCGCGGGTCGACGAGATGGCGCTCTCGGCCTTCGACTTGTTCATGCGCTGCCGCGAGCAGATCCACGCGATCAGGGCCGGCGAGGCCCGAGGCCGGACGGCTCTCCTGGACCGCATCCGCGAGCGGGAGGGCCGGTCCGGGGGCGGGCCCGCCGGGATGGACCGGGGAGCTTCGCCGTGAGCGCGCTGGCGCCCCTCGCCCTCGTCCTGCTCCTGGCCGGGCTGGCGCTCGGGGCGGCTCAGATCGCCGGGCTCCGCCCCGTGCTCGGCGTGCTCCTCCCCTACGCGGCCTTCGTCACCTTCCTCCTCGGGGTATGCCATCGCATCCTGGTGTGGGTGCGCGCTCCTGTCCCCTTCCGCATCCCCACCACCTGCGGCCAGCAGCGCTCCCTTCCCTGGATCACGCCGAGCCGCATCGAGAACCCGTCCTCGACCGCTGGCGTCGTGGCGCGCATGGCGCTGGAGGTGTGTCTGTTCCGGTCGCTGCTCCGCGGCAGCCGGGCCGAGCTGCGGGAAGGGCCGCGGCTGGTGTACGCCGACGACCGGCTCCTCTGGCTGGCGGCGCTGGCCTTCCACTGGTCGCTCCTCCTCGTCGTCCTGAGACACCTGCGCTTCTTCCTGGAACCAGTGCCCGCAGCGATCCGCGCGCTGGCAGCGCTGGACGGCTTCTTCCAGCTGGGCGCCCCGGGGCTCTACGCCACGGACGTCGTCCTCGTGGCCGCGCTGGGCTACCTCCTCTGGCGGAGGCTCGCGAACCCGCAGCTCCGGTACCTGTCGTTGTCCGCCGACTACTTCGCGCTCTACCTGCTGCTGGGGCTGGCCGCCTCCGGTCTGCTCATGCGGCATGTGGTGAGGGCGGACGTCCTGGCGGTGAAGCAGCTCGCTCTCGGCCTCGTGACCCTCTCCCCCACTGTCCCCGAGGGCGTGGGCTCCCTGGCGCTCCTGCACCTCCTCCTCCTGAGCACGCTCGCCGCCTACTTCCCCTTCAGCAAGCTCATGCACATGGGCGGCATCTTCCTGAGCCCGACGCGGAACCTGGCCAATACCAGCCGCGCGCATCGCCACGTCAACCCCTGGAACGCGCCCGTCGCCACCCACAGCTACGAGGAGTGGGAGGACGAGTTCCGGGACAAGATCAGGGCGGCCGGCCTGCCGCTCGAGAAGGGATAGCGATGGCGGAAGAGGCCCCGGCCCCCGCGGAGCTCGCGAAGGTCGACTACCGGCCGCCGGCGCGCGACTGGCGGGAGCCCGCCGTCGACTTCCGCAGGGGGACGTACTGCTACGGCGCCGCGCCAAAGAACCTCCAGTACCTCGGGCTGCCCAACCCACGGCCGTGGCAGCCCCACGACGCGGACTGGAAGCTCCCCCCCGACTGGAAGCAGACGATCCTGGCGGGCATGAAGGACAGGCTCGAGCGCTTCCGGTCCTTCCGCCTGTTCATGGACATCTGCGTGCGCTGCGGGGCCTGCGCCGACAAGTGCCACTTCTACCTCGGCACCGGTGACCCCAAGAACATGCCGGTGCTGAGAGCCGAGCTGATGCGCTCGGTGTACCGGCGCTACTTCACCCTGCCCGGCCGGCTGCTGGGCCGGCTCGGGGGGGGGCGGGAGCTCACGGAGGACGTGCTCAAGGAGTGGTTCTACTACTACCACCAGTGCACGGAGTGCCGCCGCTGCTCGGTCTTCTGCCCCTTCGGGATCGACACGGCCGAAGTGACCATGATGGGGCGCGAGCTCTTGACCCTCGTGGGCTGCAACATCAACTGGATCCTCGAGCCGGCGGCGAATTGCTACCGGACGGGCAATCACCTCGGGATCCAGCCGCATGCCTTCAAGGACAGCGTCGACTTCGCCGTGGACGAGCTGGAGGAGATGACCGGCATCCGCGTGGAGGCGCCCATCAACAAGAAGGGCGCCGAGATCCTGTACGTCATCCCGTCGGCGGAGACCTTCGGGACGCCCCACTACTACACGCTCCTGGGCACGTTGCTCCTCTTCCACGCCATCGGCCTGGACTACACGCTCAGCGCCTACGCCTCGGAGGGCGGCAACTTCGGCCTCTTCACCTCCCACGAGGTGATGAAGCGGCTGAACGCCAAGATCTACGCCGAGGCCCGGCGGCTGGGGGTCAAGTGGATCCTCGGCGGCGAGTGCGGCCACATGTGGCGTGTCGTCCACCAGTACATGGACACCATGAACGGCCCGGCGGACTTCCTGGAGGAGCCCGTCTCGCCGGTGACGGGCACGCGGTTCGCGCAGGCGCGGTCCACGAAGATGGTGCATATCTGCGAATTCACGGCCGATCTCATCCGCGAGGGCAAGCTCCGGGTCGACCCGCGGCGGAACGACCACTGGGTCGCGACCTTCCATGACTCCTGCAACCCGGCCCGGGCGATGGGGCTTCTCGAGGAGCCGCGCTTCGTCCTCCGGAGTGTGTGCCAGCGCTTCCACGAGATGCCCGAGAGCACCATCCGCGAGCGGACCTTCTGCTGCGGGAGCGGGTCGGGTCTCGGCACGGACGAGAACTTCGAGATGCGCATGCGGGGCGGCTTCCCCCGGGCCAATGCCGTGCGGCATGTGCGGGACCGCTTCGGCGTGAACCTGGTCGCCTGCATCTGCGCCATCGACAAGGCCACGCTCCCGCCGCTCCTGGAGTACTGGGTGCCGGGGATGAACGTGGCCGGCGTGCACGAGCTCGTGGGCAATGCCCTCGTGGTCGAGGGCGAGAAGGCGCGGACCCAGGACCTGCGCGGCCAGCCCCTCGCCTCGCCGGAGGCGCCCGCCGGTGCGTGACCGGGGCCTGCTGGTGGGCGGCCTGGCCCTCTTCGTGGCCGTGGTCACCTTCCCGGTCTGGTACAACGTCGCCGCCGGGACGACCGCGCGGGGCCCCGAGCCGGTGCGTCCCGCGGCGGCCGGGCGCTGCGTGGCGCCCACGGAGTACATGCGCGCCTCGCACATGAGCCTGCTGATGGCGTGGCGGGACGACGTGGTGCGAGGGCAGGAGCGCAATTTCGTGGGCCCCGACGGGAAGACCTATGCCAAGAGCCTCACCCGCACCTGTCTCGGCTGCCACACCAACAAGGCGGAGTTCTGCGACCGCTGCCACGCCTCCGCGGCCGTCACGCTCACCTGCTGGGAGTGCCACATCGATCCCGCCTCGCTCCGGAGGGCAGGGCGATGAGCGTGGATCGCCGGGCCTTCCTGGGCGCGGCCGGGCTCTGCGCGCTGGCCGTCACCGGAACGCGCTCCCTCGAGGCGCTGGCCGGCACCGGCCGCCCGGAGACGGCGCCCCAGGGACGCCGCGTCCCACGCTGGGGCATGGTCGTCGATCTGCGAAGATGCCTCCAGGCGGATGGCTGCACCGACTGCATCGCCGCCTGCGAGCGCGCGCACAACGTGCCGCGGCTTCCGTCGCGGGCGCACGAGGTGAAGTGGATCTGGCGCGAGCCCTACGAGCGGGCCTTCGCCCAGCGCGGCAGCGGGTACGCGGACGAGGCCTTGAGAGGCAAGCTCGTCCCCGTGCTGTGCAACCACTGCGACAACCCCCCGTGCGTGCGCGTCTGCCCCGTCAAGGCCACGTGGAAACGCGAGGACGGCATCGTCATGATGGACTGGCACCGCTGCATCGGCTGCCGCTACTGCATGGCGGCCTGTCCCTACGGGGCGCGGAGCTTCAACTGGCTCGACCCGCGGCCTCGGGTCAAGGAGGTGAACCCGGACTTCCCCACGCGCACCCGGGGAGTCGTCGAGAAATGCAACTTCTGCGAGGAGCGGCTCGCCCAGGGGCGCGGGCCGGCCTGCGTGGAGGCCTGCCGGGAGCGGGCGCTCGCCTTCGGCGACCTGCGCGACCCCGGCTCCCAGGTGCGGGAGCAGCTCCGGAGTCGCCACGCCATGCGCCGGAAGCCCGAGCTCGGCACCGAGCCGAGCGTCTACTACCGGGCATGAGGGCGCGGGGAGGCGGCCGTGCCTGACAGGGCGTTCGGCGGCGGCGGGCGGTATTGGGCCTGGCTCGGTGTCCTGGCGACGCTGATCGTCGCGGGCGCGCTGGCCTACCAGCGGCAGCTCGCGCTGGGGCTGGGGATCACGGGGCTGAGCCGGGACGTGACCTGGGGCCTCTACATCGCCCAGTTCACCTTCCTGGTCGGGGTGGCGGCCTCGGCCGTCGTGGTGGTCCTGCCCTATTACCTGCACGACTACCGCGTCTTCGGCAGGATCACGATCCTCGGCGAGTGCCTCGCCGTCTCCGCCGTGGCCATGTGCCTGCTCTTCGTCTTCGTGGACATGGGCCAGCCCGCGCGCGCGCTCAACGTGCTCCTGTACCCGACGCCCAGCTCCATCATGTTCTGGGACATGCTCGTCCTCGCCGGCTACCTCGGGCTCAACGCCGTCATCGCCCGGGCCACGCTCGCCGCCGAGCACCGGGGCGTGCCGCCCCCCCGGTGGCTCGGGCCCGTCATCGTGCTCTCCATTCCCTGGGCCGTCAGCATCCACACGGTCACGGCGTTCCTGTACAGCGGGCTCCCCGGACGGCACCTGTGGCTGACCGCCCTCCTCGCCCCGCGCTTCCTCGCCTCGGCCTTCGCCTCGGGGCCCGCGCTGCTCATCCTCCTGGCCATGCTCCTCCGCCGGCTCACGGGCTTCGATGTCGGGCGGGAGGCCCTCCAGAAGCTCGGGCTGATCGTCGCCTACACGATGACCGTCAACGTCTTCTTCGTGCTCGTGGAGCTCTTCACCGTCTTCTACAGCCAGGCGCCCGAGGCGATCGACCACTTCGAGTTCCTGTTCCTGGGACTCGAGGGCCAGGCGGGACTCGTCCCGTGGATGTGGGCCTCGGTGATCCTGGCCGTGCTGTCGCTGGGCCTGCTCCTCACGCCGCGCCTGCGCCGGGACATGCGGCTCCTGGCCGCCGCCTGCGCCATGGTGTTCGCCTCGCTGTGGATGGACAAGGGCCTCGGCCTCATCGTCGGCGGCTTCGTGCCCTCGCCCCTGGGAGAGGTGACGGGCTATGTCCCGACGCTGCCGGAAGTCGCCATCGCGCTGGCCATCTGGGCCGTCGGCTCGCTCCTGGCCAGCGTGCTCTTCAAGGTCGTCGTCGCCGTGAGGGGGGAGCCGGGTGGCCCCGACTCCCACTCCCGCTCGGTCCGGGCCCCCGTCGAAGCATGAAGGTCAGGCGCGAGAGCAAGTACGGCCTCGTCGGGCTGATCTTCCTGGCCCAGCAGGCGCCCGGCCGGGTGGTCGGGCTCAAGGAGATCGCGGCGCGCCAGGGGCTGCCCGAGCACTTCCTGGCCAAGATCTTCCCGAAATTCGTCCGCTACCGGCTGGTGAGGGCCTACCGCGGCGCCACGCGAGGATATGCCCTGGCGCGGGCCCCGCAGGACATCAAGCTCCGCGAGATCCTCGAGGCCATCGAGGGGCCCGAGGTGACCAACCAGTGCTTCTTCTGGGGCAGCGAGTGCGACGTGACCAGTCCCTGCCCCGTGCATTGCCGGTGGAGAGAGATCCGACCCTGGATCACCGACATCCTCGAGCGGACCACGCTGCAGGAGCTGGTCTTCAAGCAGCAGATGGTGAACGAGGTCACGAGCAAGGAGCGGCAGCCCGCCGACAGCCCCTCCACGCCGGCCTGGATCCGCGAGCAGGCGTCGGGGAGCCCCTGACCCATGGGTGGCTATCCGGTGTGCCTCGAGCTTGCGGGCCAGCCCTGTCTCGTCATCGGCGGCGGGCCCGTCGCGGAGCGGAAGGTCGAGGGCCTCCTGGCGGCCGGGGCGGCGGTGACCGTCGTGAGCCCTTCGCTGACGGCTGGCCTGGCGGCCCTCGCCCACGGGGGGCGCATCCGCCACGTGGCGCGCGAGTACGAGCCCGGCGACCTGGCCCGGCAGAGACTCGCCCTGGTCGCCACCGGGAAGCGCCAGGTCGATGCGGCAGCCAGCCGCGAGGGTCGCGAGCGCGGCGTCTGGGTCAATGCCGCGGATGATCCGGATCGCTGCGACTTCACCCTCCCGGCGGTGGTCCGTCGCGGTGACCTCCTGGTGGCCGTGTCCACCGGGGGGGCGAGCCCCGCGCTGGCGCGAGCGGTGAGGGAGGAGCTCGAGGGCCAGCTCCCCGAAGCGTATGCGGCGCTCGCCGACATCGTCGCCGAGGTCAGGCGGGAGTTGAGGCAGCGCGCCTGCTCCCCCGGAGGAGAGGCGTGGCGCCGGGCTCTCGACGCCGATCTCCGCCGGCTCGTCGCCGAGGGACGGCGCGAGGAGGCGAAGGCCCACCTCCTGGCGAGGCTCGCCCCATGTCCGTAGGCCCCGTGTATCTGGTCGGCGCAGGCCCCGGCGATCCGGGCCTCCTCACCGTGCGGGGCCTGGAGCTCCTGCGCCGGGCGGAGGTGGTGGTCTACGACCGCCTGGTCAATCCGGCCCTCCTGGACGAAGCCCCCAGGGAGGCGACCCGGATCTTCGCCGGCAAGCTCACGGGCATCCACAGCCTGCCTCAGGAGCAGATCAACGCCCTCCTCATCGCGCATGCCCGCCGCGGCCGGCGCGTGGTCAGGCTCAAGGGCGGTGATCCCTTTGTCTTCGGCCGGGGCGGTGAGGAGGCCGAGGCGCTCCTGGCGGCAGGGATCGGCTTCGAGATCGTGCCCGGCGTCAGCTCGGCCGTCGCGGTTCCCGCCTATGCCGGCATCCCCGTCACCCATCGGGGAATCGCCCGCTCCTTCGCCGTGGTCACCGGCCACGAGGACACCGGCAAGGGCCAGCCCGCGGTGGACTGGAAGCGGCTCGCGACGGCCGTGGACACGCTCGTCATCCTGATGGGCGTGACGGCCCTGCCCGGGATCGTCGCCGATCTGCTCGCCGGCGGCCTGTCGCCGGACACCCCCGTCGCCCTCATCCGGTGGGGAACCACGGCGGCCCAGCAGACGATCACCGGCACCCTCGGAGACATCCTCCCACGGGCGACAGGGCTTGCTCCTCCCGTCGTCGTCATCGTCGGGGAGGTCGTCGCGCTCGGCCAGCGGCTCCAGTGGTTCGAGGCCGCCGCCGGGGCCATCCCCCTCCCCGCGCTGGCCACCTGCCCGACGACCTCGGGCGCGCCCCGACGCTGAGCGCCAGAGGTCGCACTCTCCTCTTCATGGCTGCCGACGCTGACCTGAGCGCGCGCGCCGCAGTAGCCGGTGGCGAGCGAACCTCGCAGCATGTGAGACGGAGAGCAGCATCCGTGTCGTAGGCCCAGACGTGTCGCGTGGGGGCGGGGGGGCCGACAGCCAGCTTCGCCGCTGAACGTCTTTCAGTCCCCTCCTCATCGGGGAACGACGTGCGACAACGACGTGTGCGAAATCACGCGGCTGGTTACTGACCTTTCAGTCCCCTCCTCATCGGGGAACGACGTGCGACGCACCCCTCGGCGCGGCATGGCGTGGCACGGCCAGGCACTTTCAGTCCCCTCCTCATCGGGGAACGACGTGCGACGGGCACCTGGGACTGGGCCGAGACACGATGGCTGTCCGCTCTTTCAGTCCCCTCCTCATCGGGGAACGACGTGCGACGGAGGAGCGCTGTGTGTTTCACCGCTTTGTCCTCGTTCTTTCAGTCCCCTCCTCATCGGGGAACAACGTGCGACGTGCCACGGCTCGCTGTCAGGGCGCCCCAGCTTGACCTTTCAGTCCCCTCCTCATCGGGGAACGACGTGCGACTCTCGGCTCGAGGACGACACGCAGAAGACGGTGGCGCGCTTTCAGTCCCCTCCTCATCGGGGAACGACGTGCGACATTCGACCGACGCAGGGGCAGGCAAGGTGCTCTGCTTCGCTTTCAGTCCCCTCCTCATCGGGGAACGACGTGCGACGAGGTGGCCGGCGCGCTCTTCGAGGGCCGACGGTGCCTTTCAGTCCCCTCCTCATCGGGGAACGACGTGCGACGCTCCACCTGCTGGACTACTTGAAACAGACAGTTTCGACTTTCAGTCCCCTCCTCATCGGGGAACGACGTGCGACGACACTGCCATTGGGCGAGAGGGTAAAATGTCATGGGGCTTTCAGTCCCCTCCTCATCGGGGAACGACGTGCGACCTACGGCCGACACTACGCCCCGCACGACATCATGGTGCCTTTCAGTCCCCTCCTCATCGGGGAACGACGTGCGACGAGCGCGCTGGCCGGGGCCACCAGCGGGGCGACTCCCTTTCAGTCCCCTCCTCATCGGGGAACGACGTGCGACCTTCGCCAAGTGGCAAGCCAACCGCATCAGTCCGATGACTTTCAGTCCCCTCCTCATCGGGGAACGACGTGCGACGGGATCGGGCTCGTGCGGTGAAGTGCCTCGAGCGCGTGCTTTCAGTCCCCTCCTCATCGGGGAACGACGTGCGACGGCGACTGGGTGTGGCAGGGGCAGCACGCGACGCGCTTTCAGTCCCCTCCTCATCGGGGAACGACGTGCGACCTACTTCGGGCCGGTCGGGTGTGGGAAGACATCGGCCGCTTTCAGTCCCCTCCTCATCGGGGAACGACGTGCGACCTGCGGATTCGGACGGCGGACGGGCAGACGGGGACGCTGGCTTTCAGTCCCCTCCTCATCGGGGAACGACGTGCGACTTGACGGGGTGAGCAAAGGAACGGTCACCTTCTCCATCTTTCAGTCCCCTCCTCATCGGGGAACGACGTGCGACATCTCACGGATGTCCTCGACACCCAGTTCACGCCCCATGCTTTCAGTCCCCTCCTCATCGGGGAACGACGTGCGACCGTCACGCGGGGGTCGACCTGCCGCATGTACTGCATCTTTCAGTCCCCTCCTCATCGGGGAACGATGTGCGACCCGCACCCAGCTCATGGACTACCCGCGGATGAACGTCTTTCAGTCCCCTCCTCATCGGGGAACGACGTGCGACAACGGTTGAAGCGGCATATCGGTGACGCGCTGGAGCTCTTTCAGTCCCCTCCTCATCGGGGAACGACGTGCGACTGGCGGATCTGTACGACGCCGTGGCGCAGGTGGTCCAGCTTTCAGTCCCCTCCTCATCGGGGAACGACGTGCGACCATGGCCAGGTCGCCGGGTCCTCGTGAGAGATGGTCCTTTCAGTCCCCTCCTCATCGGGGAACGACGTGCGACACGGAACGCCTCGGTGACGGGCAGCGGCGCGCAGACGGCTTTCAGTCCCCTCCTCATCGGGGAACGACGTGCGACCATAGGAGCCCACAGCGCGAAGGGGGCTGAACTCCAGCTTTCAGTCCCCTCCTCATCGGGGAACGACGTGCGACTTACAAGCTTGCAGACTACTGTGCTGCGCTCGCGTCTTTCAGTCCCCTCCTCATCGGGGAACGACGTGCGACTGTGGACCAAGTCAACGCAATGGTCCGCAAATACTACCTTTCAGTCCCCTCCTCATCGGGGAACGACGTGCGACTCGGGCGTGATGGGCCACACGCGAAACCAGTTACTGTCTTTCAGTCCCCTCCTCATCGGGGAACGACGTGCGACCGCGCCGTACTGGCCGGAAAATCGGCCCCTTGTCTCCGCCCCTGCCCCGGCTGGACTCGCAACTGGGCCGTCTGCGTCCGGATCGCCTGGATTTGCGAAAGTGCGGCCCCCATGGCCCCGGCGGCCGGCGGGGTGGTCTGCGGCCACATCAGCAGACGTCCCCGCAGTAATTCCGGAGCTCGCACACCGCACACCGGCCGCGCGCGGCAGTCGGCGCGGGCAGCTCCTCGCGCTCGATCATCCGGCGTATCTCCCCGAGCGCCACGCGGACGTCCTCGCGGTCGGCTTCGGTCAGCGCGAGGCCGACGACCCGCTTCTCGGGCACCAGGTAGATGAACGCATCCGGCGCGGGGCGCTCGAAGGCCTCCTCGGCCAGGAGGGCGTAGGCCGTGAGCTGGAGCCGGTGGTTCCGCCGCGGCCCGCCCTCGGTGTCCTTGAAGTCGACCGGATAGCAGGCTTCCGGCGTGAGGATGAGCAGGTCGAGCTTGCCTGACAGGCCCAGGCGCTCGGAGTGGAGCCAGACGCCGAACCGGCGCTCGCCCTGACGCATCCCGTAGGCGCGGAAGCCGCGGCGCCGCTCCAGCGCTTCCACGGCCGCCTGGACGTGCTTGCCTCGCTCCATCTTGTAGGTCGGGGCCGCGCGCACGGGCAGCACGTGGCGGTAGAACGGGATGCGGGGGCAGTAGGCCCATTGCTTGAGGTCCGTCGCCGTCACCACGACCGCCGGGCTCGCCTCGCCCGATCGCGCTCCCGGCCCGCCCTCACGCATCCGCCGCGTCCTCGGCCCGCGGCTCGTTCCGGAACTCGCGCCTGGCCCGGGCGTCCTTCTCGCACACGGGGAGGACGAGGATCTTGCCGATCTCGCGGCCCAGCGTGTCCGCCAGCCGCGCCGCCAGCTCGCTGCGCCGGCTCGCATCGAGCTGGCCGCAGAAGGCGCTGTACTGCATCCGCTCGAGCCCGTAGTCCTTGCACGCGTTGGCCACCCGCCCGCGCACCCGGTCGTCCTCGATGTCGTACACCACGTAGGTCAGGACCTCCTGGCCTCTCACCACTTGAAGGCGAAGGCGCGGTACGGCTCCCCGCCCCGCAGGGCGCTCGCCAGGTTCCGCGCCTGGATCTGGATGACGGACTTGAGGCGATGCCGGCGGCCGCGAAACGCGATCTCCCCCTCCAGCCGCTCGAGCACGGCCCCCGCCACGGCATGCCGGCTCTCGTCGCTCAGCAAGCCCTCCCGCGTCTCGATCTTCACGCCCCTGGTCAGGGCCGCGATCACCGCCCGGTCCACGACGGGCTGGCGGAACTCCTCGACCAGGTCCAGCACGAGCGAGGGCTTGCCGGGCCGGTCCACATGGAGGAAGCCGGCGAAGGGCTCGAGCCCGGCGTTCATGACGGCGCCCTACACCTGCGTGTAGAGGATGCCGTAGCCGTAGTTGAGCGCGGAGTTCACGGGATCGGGGGCCCCGCGATGCTCGCGCGTCTCGAAGTGCGCGTGGCCCTCGAGCAGCACGCGCACGCCGGTCCAGTACTGGCGCCCGGCACCGCCCTCGATGGCGAGGAGCGCCGGGCGCGCCTCGTCCACCCGCTCGCCGGTCACGCCGTCCACCTCGCGGCGCCGGCCCTGGACGCCCTCGACGGCAGCCCGAAGTTCCTTGAATGCCCCCGCGTTGGCCGTCTTGAGGTACTTGCCGAAGTACTTGAGGAGCGCCGCCTGGTTGCCGAGCTTGCCGCGCACGATCGCTCGCGCCACCTCGAGGCCCCGCCGGTCGCCGTAGGCCGCCATCTGCTCCCGCCGCGTCAGGACCGTGGCGGTGAGCATCGGCGATGAGAGCATCGCGAAGGGGCGCCCGCCCGGCGTCAGGAACGAGAGGTGGATGCCTCGCTCGCAGCACCCCTCGATGAGGTCGGTGGAGATCGAGATCCCCCCGCCGGCGACGACGATCTCGCTGACCTGGAAGAGCGGCAGCTCCACCTGCTCCGGCTTCGTCCGTGGCGCCGCGCCGCTCCCCGCCTTCGGCCGCCGGAGCGGGACGGGGGGCGTCTTGACGCCATCGGAGGTCACCACCTGCAAGGGGGGCCGCGCCGCCACTTCCATCGGCAGGAAGAGCTGGGGCCCGCCCTCGACCAGCTCGAGTCGCGGCCGGGGCCCCCGGACCACCAAGCGCTCGCCCGTCTTGCCCAGCATGACTCCGAAGTCGCTGACGATCACGCTATTCATCTCCGCGACCCCCTGGCGCCTGGACCAGTCGCCGGTACAGGTCGAGAAGGCGATCCACCACCGACACCGCCTCGCGTGCATCTTCTTCGCCGAACCTGAGCGCGCCCTTGAGGACCAGCTCGACGACGTCCTGGCTCTCTCTGACCACATCGGCGTACGCGCCAGCACCCAGAAGCGTGTCCAGCATCAACCGCCGGGCCTCTGCCCGCCGAAGATGGTCACGCGCGACCCGATCGGAGGTCACAGCGACACCACGTCGCCGGGTTTCCAGTCCGGCTTCAGGTCCCAGTACTCGTATCCGTCCTCGTCCACGTACCGGCGCGACCCTAGCTCGGCGAGGCGGCGGCGGAGCCGCTCCAGGACCGCGGCAAAGAAGTCCCCCGTGTCCAGGAGGATCACGTGGCCCGACAGCATGCCGAGGTAGTAGGGCTTCACCTCCCGGGCCTCCTCCGGCGTCAGGAGAATGGGGGCCACAGCGTCGGCGAAGGTCTCGGACACGGCACGGGCAACCTCCCGGAGACCCCGGTACCGCTCGAAGCGGCGCCGCGGCAGACAACGGGCGATGACCAGGACATCGACATCGCTCTCCGACCGTGCCGCGCCCCGAGCGTGCGAGCCGAACACGACCACGCTGACGAGATCCCGGCCGAAGCGCGTCTTCAGCAGGTCGACGTATCGGCCGAGATCCACCCGGAGAGCGTCAGACAGCATCAGGCCTCCCGTGTCGTGTTCTGCAAATCATCCTCGAACTCTTGCACCTATCCTGCAAGGTTTCTCGATCCGCGGCGCCTGCGAGGTCGATCCCGTCCTTCATGCCCCGGGCCGCCTGGTGGCCGTCGAGGGCAAGGCGGGCCAGCGCGCCCACCGCGCCGACGCCCGCCCCCGTCGTCCGGGCCGCGCCCGACTGGCGCCTGTTCGGGCCGGGGAGTGAGCAGCGCGTGAGCACAGTCACCGGGACCATCTACTCGCCAACGGCATCGAGTACCACCCTTTGAAGGGCCTCGCTGAGCCAGAATCCCTCGTTACTCATCGCGTCCAGAATCGGTCTGACGTTGGGCACCACGCCGCGGTACTTCGCCTCGACAAGCACGCCGAGTACGCCGGTCACCCGAAGCCCCATCGCTCGCGCCACGCGGCGTCCGTCGGCGTCGTCCATGACGAGCAGGGCGTCACCGATTTCGGCCGCCAGAGCGATCGCCTCCGCCTCACCTCGCCCAGGTCGACGGAGAGCGTTTGGACAAGTGTCGCACTCTGCACGGCCCGGACGCGCATGTGTTCGACAAATTGCCGGAGGTCTGGAGTGACGAGCTGAGTCTTCGCCAGCACTTCGTCCACAACGGCCACCGGAATCGCGATCTCCTCGTAGAGCACAGAAAGGAGATCGAGTCGCCGCACCTTGCCCAGCACGATGAGCGGGCTCGAATCGACGACTGCCGTCATCCCCGGGACCGGGCTCTTGCCTCTGCGACCTCACGATCCAGCTCGGCCGGCGTGTAGTTGAACACCGGCACGCGATATCGCCCGAGCCCGAGCAGAAACGTCGTCCGATCCACGCCAGCCAGGGCCGCCGCCTTTCCCGACGAGATCTTGCCCAACTCGTAGAGCTTGACGGCGGCCAGCATCTTCAGTTCTGCGGCGAACTCCTCCTTGCTCTCCCGCAATGTCATCCGGACGTCCGCTGGGTATTCGACACTCACACTCTCTCGCGACTCATCCATGTCCGACCATCCTCTCCTGAGATCGTAGCCGGTTCATGACGCCATCGGTCATCTGAACACCCTCCCGTTCATCTTGGCTCGGTCCGCTACCCCCCTTGAAGCACACCGCTCGCCCGGGCCGGGCCCTTGGCCTCACGCTCTGGGTGCCCGCCCTCTCGCCCTGGCGGTGGAGCGCGACTCCCCCTGAGGTCAAGGCCGGCCAGCGCGCCCGCCGCGCCGATACCCGCCCGCTCACCGAGGTGCTCGGCGCCCTGGCCGTGCGCGGCGTGGCGCGCGACGCCCGGCGCCTCGGCCTCGTCGTCACCCGCGGCCGCGAGGTGGAGCCGCTCGCCCCCGGCGTCTGGGCCGTGCCCGACTGGCGCCTGTTCGGACCGGGGGGCCTGACGTGACAGTCCATCCTCAGACTCTGCCTTTCGCTACCGTGCCCGGTATTCGCTGAAGCCGGGCCCGCTGTTCACCAGCCCTATCGGAATGACTGTCTGGACGAACCGGCGGTGACGTTCACGCCGAGGGCTGGTCTCCGTGAACGAGCTGAGCACCTCTAGACTGGCTTCTGGCCCGAAGTCGTCGAGCGGCGCAATGTGCGCTCGAAGGGGAATCGCCCATTGCCGTCCGGCATCAAGAGGCTGCGTGAACCCGCTCCCCAGCTCAACACGCCTTGCGATTCCGCCAAACTGGATGAACGATCCCCTCTTCCCGACATAGGACACGTGAGGTGCCGCTTCGACCAGGCGGCCGGCCAGCCAGTCGTCTCCGCCCGCAAGATCGAAGGCCCATTGCCACATTCCGCGGTGATGGACGACCTCACGGTAGGCGATGCTGGCGATGTAGGGCCGGAGCGGATCTCCCTGGCGCGATTCCTGGCGAACCTTGACGAACGTGTGGGTAACGACTGCGTCTCCCGGGGGCGCCACCCGCACCTCCACGTCTACGAGGGCCCGAAGAAACGCCCTGCAGTCCGCATCCGCCCAGCCTGCTCGGAAGCCGCCATCAACGTAGGCCATCTTGACTGCATAAGGAGTCGGGACGATCAACGTCTTCCCCACCGAACTGGTGGCCAGACTGATCTTGAGCGAGAACAGGGCGGTCGCGCCATAGTCCACGACGAGCCACCGGCCTGGCCCGGGGACTCCTGCAACGGGCTTGGCTGTTCCCAGCTCGACCAGCCGCGCCTCACGCCTTGCCTCGGGCGCCCCGACGGCATTCGACCTCCCGGCGTCGCGCATCGCTCAGGCTCCCGCGACCTCGAGGCTCGCGGCCACGTCGCTCAAGACCTTCACCCCCTCCGCCAGGCCCTCGAACCGCCGGACCGTGATGCCATCCTTCGCGATCCCGTTGAGCGCGGCAGCGACCGCCTCGATCTCTTGCCGATAGCTGTCATTCAGCGGGCTCACGGTGGGCGCGGGCAGAGACACCGACGACACCGCGACCACTCCCTCGCACGCGACGATGTGAGGATTCTGCGTGTTCCTCTGGGCGCCGGTTGGCTTGAGCAGCGTGGCTGCCAGCGAGTGGATCAGCGCCTGCCCGCGGGCCCGGCGGCCGGCACCGTCCACCCCGTACTGCCGCGTGATGTCATTCAATCCGATCCGGTAGAGATCGAGGTTGCAGATCAGCGCGTACACCCCTGATGAGGCAGGTCGGTGGAAGATCGCCTGGCGTCCCGCCACGGTATCATCTCCGGCTGCTGCCCCTCTGCCCTCAGGCGCGTACTTCACATGGAAGTACTGCTCGGTCGTCGTGAGGGGCTGACCAGCGCCGTCTTCGGGCAATCCGACCACCCAGCCGAACTCCACCACCGACTTCCTTCCCACAGATCGGCCCCGTGTCACCAGTGCCCCTGCGATGTCGGTGAGGCTGCACTCTTGCAGCATCCGGGCCAGGATCTCGGACTCCGTGGCCTTCCGCCGCTTCTTCTTCCCGTCAGCCGTGAAGTCCTGCTCCTTCTCGCAGAACTCGACGAAGGCCTCGTTCAGCGCGTTGATGCGATCGGCGTCGTGCGCCCTCGCGCCCGGCGACAGTGGCTGCCCGGTCGCGTCAAGGAGCGGCACCAGGTGCTCCACGAGGATATGCTTGAACATGTCCCCACTGATGCCATTGACAACGGCGCGCCGGCCGCGCTGGTCAATGATCTGGACCATCCGCGTCTGCTGCTGGTTCCCCTCCGTACCCTCGTTGTTGAGACTGTGCAGGTCGAGCGTGATGCGCGCACACAGTGACAGCGAGTTGACTGCCATGGCAGCTCCTTTCCTCACCGGCGTGGCTACTCCTGACCCTCTGCTCCAGTGCCCTCGGCGGCACCGCCATCCGCACCGCCCTCCGCCACTTCGCCCTCCCGGGGCTCGCGGCATGACCCGAAGGCGCAGAGCAGCGCGCCGACGAGGGGCGACCCGTGGCGCTCGACCAGGGCGGCAAAGCCTGAGAACTCCTCGGTCGTGACGTTTCGGGGTACGCGCCTCTTCCCCATCTCACGACGGCGAGCATTCTCCGAGTTGTATCGCGAGACGAAGTCGGCCACCGTCTCCATGAGCGGCGCGACACCGGGCATGCTCCTCTTGCGCCTCAGCTCGTGCAGGAGGTCGTATCGGATTTCCCTGTGGTCGGGAATTCCCATGGCCTTCTGTCCCTGGGCGCCAACCGTAGCCCTCCGCACTGCCGCGGCAACGGCCTGGAACCCCGGGTCGCCCAGGACTGCCGTGACCATCACCGGCACATCATCCCCAGCACTCCCCATGAGTACCCTCCTCAGATAGTCCGTGCGGAACGAGCGCACCTTCCGCTTCTGCTCGCGCGCCCGGATCAGGAATGGACCGTACTCCTCGACGAAGGTCAGCAGCGCCCACATCGCGCCGTCACCCCGAGCTTCCAGGAAGCGCCGGTAGGCGATCAGGAGCCCTATCTCGTCCGAGTGCGCTTTCTCCCCGGGGCGCGAGCCGTCCCGCAGCCCCCTGATGACCCGCTGATGCTCGTCCAGGATCGCGAGCCAGAGCTTGGCGTCTTCGCGACTCGTCACCGGAAACCAGCCGGGAAGAACGAGGGTGGACATCGCGGACACCGCCTTCGCATTACCCAGGGACTGGTAGTGAGTCACCATGATCCCCGACACCGCATCGGCTGGGCTCTTGGTGTGAAGGAAGAGTCCCGGGGCAACCTCAAGCCCCTCGTCGTGGTACTCCTCGGAGTGTCGGATCAGCAACTCGGCGAGGCGGAGGACCGCCAGGGCATCCATCTTCGGCGGACCACCGAAGACCCCTCTCTTTCGGAGCTCTCGCGCTACGAACCCCAGGGCCCCGATCGAGATGTCCGCTGGAACGGGGCACAGCAGCCGGACGTGGGCTCCCTGGAAGAACGGGCAGGCGATTCGGAAGTAACCGCGGTACCTCAGCCACTCCACGAACGGGTCCGCCCACTGCTCCTTCGTCTTGTCATTACGATCCGTGCTGTCGGGCTTCAGCCGGCTGTATCCCTTGGCCGCGATCGGCGTGAACACCTGGACGGTGCTGACCTTCCATTCGACGTCGGCGGCGCCCTCATCGCCCGCCAGGCGGGTGAGGCCGGCGGTCACATCGTCGCAGAACGCTGACCGCTTCAGCTCGACGATGGTCCTGTGGACCGAGTTCGACGTCTTATGACCCCCAAGGGCATTGAGCACTTGAAGGAGCCGCCAGTCCTCTCGGACCGCCCCCTCTTGCATCTGGGCTCTGGCCTGGGGGTCTTCCCCGGTCCTCCTCCTCGTCGCACCCTGTGCACGCGCAGCCTGCTTCCGGCGGTCCGCTTTCGCCTTCTCGATCTTGTAGTCCACAACATCCTGAGCGCCCTTCGGCACAGACACCTTCTCGCTCGTCTTGAGGAAGGGATACCCCGGCGCCTGGGGAATCCGATGGAGCTCGGCTCTCTCGAGGCGGCGGGTGGTCTCGACCTCGAAATCGCTCCCGAGGTCACGAATCCGAACCCGGTCATCCGTCGCCTTCAGCAGGTCGGCCAGGCCAGCCGCGGCGAAGACGTCACCATGAGTGCCCGTCTGTTTCCAGACTCGGAAGGGTCCCATGGCCTCAGTCATGGCAGCTCCACTCGGAGGTCGCACGCTGGTCCGACAGCCGCAGGGTACGGGTGAGGTACGCGACCACGGCCCACCACTCGGGGAGACTGTCGGGGCCCGTGGTCAGCACCAAGAGTCGATCAACACCGAAACCTCGGAGCCGGCCCAAGGCGCCTTCATCGGGCGGAACACCGCTCGCGGTTTCCACCGCGCGCTGCCAGCCGGCAGAGAGGGGCAGCGGCGCTTGCTCCCAGCTCGGCGCCCACCACCCGCCATGGTGGGCGACGATGGCCGCCGTGCAGCTCGATGCCACGGCGGCACGCAGTCGCTCGGGGGCCGCCTTGAGCAAGCCGGGAAGAATCGCGCGGCCATAGTAGGCGCTTGCAGGCGCGTGCGGCGGCCGCCGCACCTGGAGGCCTCGCTCGCGCTCGCGATCCTCCGGCCGGTCGGGGTCGAAGTCGGTGTGGGCGAGCGGGACCGAGTGACTGTAGGCGGGGTCTCTCGACCGCTGAGCAGCCTCCGCCCACTGCTGCCAGGCGCCGGTGAGCTTGCCCAGGTCATGCAGCAGCGCGCAGGCTTCCGTTGCCTCCATGATGGCTTGCATGTCGAGACCGAAGCGCTCGAGGAACCCCATCTCGGTCAGACTGCACCGCTCCCGCTCCAGACGCTTCCGGCCCTCGGCAGCGACTCGCTGGGCGTGGTCTGCCCAACTCTCGGCCCGTAGCGGGGCATGCCCCGGACGCCGCGGTTCCTCACGCTCAGGACTCTCCCGTTCCCCGTGTTCTCCAAGGCGAAGCCCGACTTCAGCGTCGTACGCCGCCATGGCCGGTGTCAGGCAGACGACATACGCCTTCCCGAGGTCTCCAAGCGCTTGTATCGGCCGCCACGGCTCATCGTCCCGAGCGACGTCCCAGATCCACCCAGAGCCCTCTTCCCCCTGCCGGAGCGCCCTGGCCACCAGCCGCCGTGACACGCTCACACCTTCCCTTCGGCCCGGGGCATCGGGTGGGGAGCTGCACACGATGAGTCGTACCGAATCGGTGTCCTCGCCCCGGATCAGGTCGGCCACTCGCTTTGGGTCGCGGAGGATCGCGTTCTGCTCGATCCGCCGCATGCAGGTGTCGAACCGCTGCCGCCAGCCCGCGCGAAGCGCTCGCGCGTCACTCGGCCCGTGTGCGGCCTGCACCCATTCCACAGCGCGCTGGGGATCAAGCCGAGTTTCCGTTGCCTGCTCAATAATCCTCCGAGTCTCGGTCAGCGTCTCATCCTCGGCCCCAGGGTCTCCGTATGGCAGCCAGCCACCCGGCTCCACCGGCAATGGGTATACGTGGACCACGCCACTCTCGCCTTCGAACCGGGCGCAACGGCCCGCCCGCTGGACGAGCGCATTCATCGGGCATAGCTCCGTGTGAAGACGCTCGGCCGAGATGTCGAGACCGGCCTCGACGACCTGTGTCGCAACCAGGATGCTGCCGCCCGCCGCGCCCTTGCGGAACAGGGAGGCGATGCGCTCCTCCTTGGCTCGGCGGTCCTGCCTGAAGAAGCGTGAATGCAAGAGGATCAGCGAGACATCCTCCCTTCCGCGCTCTTCCAGGGCGCCCTTCAGTGCCGCGAACATGGCCTGGGCTCGCCCCACCGTATTCAGCAGCACGATGGTGCGAGAGGCGTGGTGGCGCAAGACGGCCTCGGCCGACAGCGGCTCCTGCTGCAAGCGGATGCGCCTGTCGACCTGCGTGACGCTCGGCAAGGACGCGGCGAGGGCCGCCTCTTCCTCGTTGGGCTCAGGGACTGAGACCGTCCCGAGCGCCTCGCGCAGGATATCCACCAGGGACTTCGTGGCCGTGGCGGTCATCCATACTGACTGGCACAGGCCATCGAAGAGACGGATCCCCGCGACCGCGGTCAGAAACGCCCTCTGCGATTCCATGAGGTGGAACTCGTCAAAGACGACGATGGCCCCGACCAGTGCGGCGGCATTGATGTTGTGCAGGCGGTCCGAGAGACCGTAGGGGCCATCGAGGAGCCCGCTCAGCACCTGGTCGTAGGTCGTCACGATGATCGTGCCCCGGTCGAAGAAGGGGTCGTCGGGCTGCTCGCCCGTCTGAAGAGTGACGTAGGGCGGCACGATCTCGCGCCCTCGCGCGTCGATCTCGGGCTCGACAGGATGCCCGCATCTCTTGGCCGCGTCACGGGCTTGCCTGAAGACGCCCTGGGCCAGGGTGCGGAGCGGCAACGCGTAGATCAGCCTCGACGGCCGGCCCGGCCACAAGCCCCCCAGGAAGGGAGCAAAGACGGCCCACGTCTTTCCGGCGCCCGTCGGGGCCCGGACCACGACGTGCTTGCCGGAAACCAGCTCGCGCGCCACGCGCACCTGATAGGGGTAGGGCTTGAAGCCGGTGATCCCCGTGAAGACCTGTTCGTATCCATCGATCCAGGGCGGTGAGACCATCAGTTTGATGTCTGGTGTGCTGTGGTCGCCTCAACCCCGTGCTCCGCCAGCCACTCCCGCGCCGCCTCGCGCAGGCGCTCGTCCCGGAACGCGAACCAGCGCTCGCGCTCGGTCGGCGAGTCGAGGAGCGCGTGCTTGAACCGGCGGAAGGCGCCGGGGCCGTCCAGGGCGATCTCCAGCCGGTCGCGCAGCCGGGCGTCGCCGACCGTCGCGGCGAACTCCGCCATCCAGCCGTACTCGACCCGCGACCCGAGCGGCTCGACGGGGATCAGGTGCCCGGCGTCCAGCCCGGCGTCGATCTCGTCCTCCGAGGGCCAGTCATCGCCGTCGCCGGAGCGGTCGACCGGGACCATCAGCACCTCCCCGCTGCGCACGTCCAGGTAGCCGGTCCACTCGTCGCCGTTCGCGGTGAGCGCCATCTCCAGGTCGTCCCAGTTCACCGGGATCTTCCTCGGTTCCATGGATGCCCTCATCGGCCGCCCGGCATCGCCAGGGGTCCCGCTGTATTCACCACTCTCGCGCCGACCTGTGACAGGGAAGGTCACGTCTCGGCCGGCTCAGCCCGGGCGGTCCAGGCCCAGCTCGGCCCACATCCAGCCGAAGTCGTAGGCCGGGCGGCCCTCCAGACGGTCGCGGGCGGACAGGCTCTCCATGTCCTTGAGGAGCGCGATGACCCGGGGCCGGCTGGTCTTGGACCCCGCGGCCTCGCGGGGGGTCTGGCCGCCCAGGGCCGGCAGCGCCGTGTCCACCCAGTCGCGGTAGTGCTTGTCGTAGTAGGCGCCGAGCACCTCCGCCTCGACCTCGGGCGGGACTCGATCGGCCTCGCGCGGCGGCTTCGCTGGCCGGCGCTCCAGGGCCCGCTCGACGCTCTCGAGGCTGGTGGCGCGATGGCGCACGGCCTCGCCGCAGAGGGCCTCGAGGAGGGCGCGGCCCCGCTCGGCGCGCTGCTGCGAGGTGGTCTCGAGCACGACACGGTCATCGCGGAGGATGAACCAGCCGAGGCTGCGGCGGAACTCCTCGCCGCCCCCGGGCTCGTGCCAGGCATAGCTGCCGTCGTCGTGGCGGTCCAGGTCCGGATGGCTCGCGAGGGCCCGCTCGAGGGCCTCGCGATCGCGGATGTCGAAGACGGCGCTGGCGAAGACCATCTCGTCGCCCTCGGCGGTGCGAAATGCCAGGCGAGAGGCGAGGACGACGTACTCGAGCCACCACAGGAAGAAGACGGGGCCGGAGCGCTTGAAGAAGTCAACGTCGTCCCCGCGGACCCGGCGGCGGAACCTCCTGTGGAGGCTCCGGAGCTCCTTCATGATCGCGTCCTTCGCGCGGGCGGGATAGAGGTACGGGACGCCATCGAGCAGCGGGACGCCATCCGGCCCGAGCATCACACGGGCCGCCAGCACGTCCCACTGGACCACCTGACGGGTGGCGAGCCGCTCCTGCACCTGGATGCGCTTGCCCGCCCACAGGTCGAGGAGGTCGAATCCCTCCTCGCGCCTGACGCCGACGACCTCGTAGGGCCTGAGATGCGTGAGGCGCGAGCGCTCCAGGTAGCGCAGCTCGCCCGACCTGAGCCCCCGGCCCTCCCGCTCGAGGAACTGCTCGACGAGCGTGCGGCCGCTGGCCAGGCGGAAGTCGGTCGTGAACCAGTCCTGGAAGAAGGCCGCGCCTTGCTCGAGCACCCCGGGCCGCTCGTCCTCGGGGACGAGGTCGAGGGCGGCGCCCCAGAACCGCGCTTCCGCAGCCGCGCGGTCTCCGTCGAACTCCTGGCGCCAGCCGAATCGCCCGAGCGCGACCTGGGCGCTCCGGCGCTCGGCCTGGGTGTAGGCGCCGCCCGGGACGCCCGCGGCCAGGAGGCAGCACTTCTTGTACTTCTTGCCGCTGCCGCAGGGGCACGGGTCATTGCGGCCGGGCTGGCTCATGGCCGGCCGCCCGCGGCCGCACTGCCAGCGCCGTCCGGCTCGATGCGATACCGGCCGAGGCCGAAGGTGGTGCCGCTGCCCACGTGGGTCCACTGGCCGAAGACGAGATAGGGCCAGAACGGGGTCAGGTCCCCCTCGTACACCACCTCCCCGACGAGGCCCTCCCACTCCATCCGCCGGCCCTGGCGGGCCGAGTACCGGGCCCACCGCGTCCAGCGCGTCGCGTCGCTGGCAAGCCGCACCGCGCCGGCCACTTCGATGAGGCCGCGGAAGTCCACCTCCAGCGGCCCGCCGTCGTGGAAGCGGGCGAGAGCGGACAGCCGGCCCAGGAGGCGCCGGAACAGGATCTGGAAGTCGGGGCGCCGGGCGAAGGCCCCGTCGTGCTTGAGGCGCGTCTGGGTGAGGAAGGTCAGCCGCACCGGGCCCTCCGGATGGGGCAGCATGCTGCAGTCGGACAGCGTGACTGGCGCCTCCCGCGGCGTGACCAGGCTCTCCCCGCTGGAGTGGACGACCTCGCTGGCCCCGGTCAGCGGGTTGACGGCGTCCACCCGGCTGAGGGCGACGGCCCGGCGACCGCGCCCGATGCGGTCCATCTCGCGCAGGGTCACCACGAAGTGGGGCAGGAACTCCCGGGCGCGCCCCACCAGCGTCAGGTCGAAGGCGACCTGGCTTCCCCGGGGATACGCTGCGGCGGTGGATGGAGGCGGGGCGATGACGAAGGGCCGCGGGATCTCCTCGTGGGTCCGGAGCGCGTCGGCATCCGGCGGCGGAGAGGTCTCGAAGACCAGGTGGTAGGGGCAGAAGGCCGGCGCCGGGCACTCTTCCCCGTCCCGCCCCAGGCAGCAGAGGCGCCGGAAGGCGCGGCCGAAGGCGCCGCGCAGGGTGGAGCCGAGATAGGCCGGAAGGTCCAGGGGCTCGATGGCCACGAGGGTGACGCGGTACCGCGCGAGCGCGAGGCAGGCGCTCAACGGGAGCGCCCTGTCGCCCTGAGCGAGCACGGGGCGTGCAATGACATCGTCCGTGATCCTCCCCGCCCACCCGAGGAACCATCGCGGACGCCGCTGACAGGCGCCGTGATCCCCCTGGCCTGACGCGCGACGATCTTGTCCCCAGCCGCGTCGCGCTGTCAATGCCGGCGGCGGGGGCGGGGGCGCGCACGGTTGCAGACCTGGCAGGATGTGAGACGATGGCGGCGGAGCGCCTGTCCGCAGCCCCGCAGGACCGGGGGCTCGACCGCTGCCTCCGATCCTCTCCCCCGGGAGGCCGTCCAATGACCAGCGCGCAGAGCCCCCATCCGATGCGGATCGGCCGCGAGGGCACGGCCCTCCTCGTCGTGGACGTGCAGGAGCGCCTCTTCCCCGCCATGGACGCCGATCACCGCGAGGAAGTCATGCGCAATATCAAGGTGCTCGCCACGGCCGCGCGGCGCCTGGCGCTGCCCGTGATCGTGACCGAGCAGTACCCGAAAGGGCTGGGCCACACGCTGCCGGAGCTCCGGGAGACGCTGGGCGCCGGCGTCGAGCCCATCCCCAAGCTCGCCTTCTCCTGCGCGGGCGTGGAGGGCGTGCGCGCGCGTCTCCGGGCGGCAGGCACGAGGCAGATCCTCGTCGCAGGCATCGAGGCCCACGTGTGCGTGCTGCTGTCGGCGCTGGATCTCCTCGCCGAGGGTTACGGCGTCCACGTCGCCGCCGACGCCGTCACCTCCCGCGCCCAGGCCAGCTGGCGGCTGGCCATGGAACAGCTGCGCCAGGCGGGGGCGGTCGTGACGAGCACGGAGACCGTGCTCTTCCAGCTGCTCGGTCAGGGCGACACGGACGAGTTCCGCGAGCTGGCCCGGCTGATCCGCTGATGCCGCGCTACTTCGACGTCCGCTCTACCGTGCTCGTCGTGGTGGGCTACGGTATCCTCGCCGAGGAGGAGGACCGCCCCATCGCCTACGAGCTCAAGCGCCTCATCGACTCGCGTGGCGAGGGGGCCGAGATCCGGAGTGCGGTGGTGGTCACGGACATGTGGATGCTGAACCAGGAGATGGCCGATCTCTTCCCGGCCATCGCCGTCGGCGGGCCCGGCGCCAACGCCTTCACCGGCCAGATGTACGAGGACCTGCCAGTGGCCTTCACGCGGGACCAGCGGGTCTTCATCCAGATGAACCAGGAGGCCGGCAAGCGGGTGGCGCTCTGGGGAATGGACCAGCCGGCCACGCGCGAGGCCGTCGAGGTCTTCGTCAAGGACGGGTTGCTGGACCGCTTCCTGGACCTCGTCTGGCGCCGGGCGCCCTGAGCCCGCGGGCCCGCCCTCCCTATCGAGCCGCGAGGGGCGTGGTGATCGCTGGCCGCATGCGTTCCTCCATCGGGGTTCGAGCACGACCGGGGTTCAGCGCGGCCTGAGACCTGCGGGTGGGCGGATGTTCGTGTAGGTGACCGTCCCGTCGGGATCCTCGTAGCGGTAGATGACCTGGACGGGCTCGCCACCGCCGTGGATCTCGAGGATCTTCCGCACGTACTGCTGCGTCTCGGGGTAGGGCGGGATGCCGCGGTAGTGGCTCACCGCGTTCTCCCCTGCGTTGTAGGCCGCGAGGGCCAGCGGCAGGTTCCCCGGGTATCGGTCCACGAGGTAACGGAGATGACGCACGCCGCCCTCGATGTTCTGCCGGGGATCGAAGGCATCACGCACGCCGAGCGACGAGGCGGTCTGCGGCATGAGCTGCATGAGCCCCCGCGCCCCTTTGCGAGACACGGCCCAGGGATTGAAAGCGGACTCCACGCGGATGACCGATTCCACCAGTCCCGGGCTCAGACCGTAGCGCGCCGAGATCTCGCGGATGTCCCGCGCGTACTTTCCCGTCGCCCCCTCGGGGAGCCTGAGCCAGCCGGTCAGGGTCCCGGACATGCCCGGGATGCGGCGGTAGCGGGGGTCCGTGGGCGCATTGGTGAAATGGGTCACGCCGTCCGGATCGGTGAGCCGGTACGACGCGGCCGCCGAGACGGACGGCAACGCCACTGCCGTCAGGCCGATGAGCAGAGGTCCCAGGAGTGAGGGGAGCACCGCGCCTCCATAGATAGCGAAGCCGCTGCCCCCCAGGCAACCAGAAAAGAGGCTCCCGTCGCGGGCGATCGATTTCGCCTTGTGCCGCAGCAGGTTGCCGGTCAGTTGCTGGAGGCGAGCACCCCAGTGTGGACGGGCTCGGCCGGGACCCGAGCCGATTCCAGCGCCAGGTCCAGCACCTGGTCCACGGAGTCCACCAGGTGGAAGGTCATCCCCTCCCGCGCCTCCTGCGGCACGTCCTCCACGAGGTTCTTCTCGTTGCGGCCGGGCAGGATCACGGTCTTGACCCCCGCCCGCCGCGCGGCCAGCACCTTCTCCTTGATCCCCCCCACCGGCAGCACGCGCCCGGACAGCGTCACCTCCCCGGTCATGGCCAGGTTGGGCCGCAGCGGACGCCGGGTGAGCAACGACACCAGCGCGGTGAGCATGGTCACGCCGGCCGAGGGTCCGTCCTTGGGGATCGCCCCGGCCGGGATGTGGACGTGGAGGTCCGTGTGCTCCCAGAAGTCCGGCCGGATGCCGACCTCGGTGGCGTGGGAGCGGACCCAGGAGAGCGCGGCCTGCGCGGACTCCTTCATCACCTCCCCCAGCTGCCCCGTGAGCGCCAGCGTCTTGCCGCCCCGCATGCGCGTCGCCTCGATGAAGAGGATATCGCCGCCGGCCGCCGTCCAGGCCAGGCCCACGGCCACGCCGGGCACCCGCGTGCGCTCCTCCAGCTCCTCGAAGAGGAACCTGGGGGCGCCCAGCAGCTCGCCCACGAGGGCCTCCGTCACCTCGACGGCCTCGGCGTGCCCCTCGACCCGGCGCTTCGCGACCTTGCGGGTGATGGCCGCGATCTCGCGCTCCAGGTTCCGCAGCCCGGCCTCCCGCGTGTAGCCGCGGATCAGCAGGCGCAGCGCCCCGTCCGTCCACCGGATGTGGTCGCCCGCGGCCAGCCCGTGGTCGGCGGTCTGCTTGGGAATCAGGTGCTGCCGCGCGATGTGAACCTTCTCCTCCTCCGTGTAACCGGCGATCTCGATGACCTCCATCCGGTCGCGCAGCGCGGGCGGCACCGTGTCCAGGATATTCGCCGTGGTGATGAACAGCGCTCTCGACAGGTCGAAGGCCACGTCGACGTAGTGGTCCCGGAAGGCCACGTTCTGCTCGGGGTCGAGCACCTCGAGGAGGGCCGAGGCCGGATCGCCCCGGAAGTCCATCCCGAGCTTGTCGATCTCGTCGAGCATGAACACCGGGTTCCGCGACTCGGCGCGGCGCAGCCCCTGGATGATCTGGCCGGGCAGCGCGCCGATGTAGGTGCGCCGGTGGCCGCGGATCTCCGCCTCGTCGCGCATCCCGCCCAGCGAGATGCGGTGGAACTTCCGGCCGAGCGCCCGCGCGATGGAGCGCCCCAAGGAGGTCTTGCCCACGCCGGGGGGGCCCACGAAGCAGAGGATGGGGTCCTTGCCCGCGGGGCGCATCCCCTTGACCGCCAGATACTCGAGGATGCGCTCCTTCACCTTGTGGAGCCCCGAGTGGTCCTCGTCCAGGATGGCACGCGCGGCGGCCAGATCCAGGTTATCCTGGGTCTCTTTCGCCCAGGGCAGCGCGACCAGCCACTCGAGGTACGTCCGCGCCACGGTGTACTCGGCGGCGGCCGGAGGCATCTTCGCCAGGCGGTCCAGCTCGCGCAGCGCCTCCTTCCTGGCCTCCTCGGTCATGCCGGCGGCCTCGATCTTCTCGCGCAGCTCGCCGATCTCCTGGCTGCGCTCGTCGCTCTCGCCCAGCTCCTTCTGGATGGCCTTGAGCTGCTCGCGCAGGTAGTACTCCCGCTGGGTCTTCCCCACCTCGGACTCCACCTGGGACTGGATCTTGGAGCCGAGCGTGAGGACCTCGACCTCCTTGGTGAGGGAGGCCACCAGCCGCTGGAGCCGCGCCTTCACGGCCGCCGTCTCCAGCAGCTCCTGCTTGACCTGCGTGCTGAGCCCGGGCAGCGCGGCGGCAATGACGTCCGCCATGTGGCCCGGCTCGGCGACATGCTGCACCGCTCCCGCCAGCTCGTCGGGAAGGAACGGCGAGAGCTCGACGGTCTGACGGAAGAGCGTGACCGCGTTCCGCATGAGGGCCTCGGTCTCGAGATCCCCGGCCGGCGGCAGCGTCTCCTCCACCGGCTCGACGCGGGCCTTGAGGAAGGGGCGCGTCTGCACGACCTCCACGATCCGGACCCGGGCGATCCCCTGGACGACCAGGCGCACGACGCCGTCGGGCTGCTTGAGGACCTTGAGGACCGTGGCCGCGGTCCCGACGCGGTGCAGGTCGGCCTGCTGGGGGTCGTCCACGGAAGGATCTCGCTGCCCGAACACGCCGATGAGCCGGCCACCGCGGGCGGCTTCCTCGATCAGGCGCACCGAGGCCTCACGCCCCGCCGCCAGGGGGGTCACCGCCTGCGGGAAGAGGACCGTGTCGCGGAGCGGCAAGATCGACAGTACCTCGGGAACGCTGCCGCCCGCTCCCAGCTCTCCAGCGGCTCCACTGCCGACCGTCGTCTCAGCCATGCGCCTCAGTCCTTTCCTTTCCGGGACCCGTCCTAGTCCTAGAACGGCTCCTGCGGCGAGAGGTGACTCGCGGCGGCCCGCACGAGAGCCTCGCCCGTCCCCCGCGCTTCCGGATCACGCGACTGCGCCAGGTCCGTCCGCACGTACCGCGACAGCTCCTCGAGCTGCTGCTGCATGGCGGTCATCCGGCGCCGCATCTTTAAGATGATCTCCACTCCCGCCAGATTCACCCCCAGGTCGCGTGTGAGCCGGATCAGCCGGGCGATGTCCTCCACGTCCTCCGCGGAGTACATCCGCGTCTTGCCCACGGTGCGGCTCGGCCGGATGAGGCCCTTCTTCTCGTACATGCGGAGCGTCTGGGGGTGGAGCTTGAGCATCTCGGCCACCACGCCGATCATGTAGAGGGGCTTGCTCTTGTCGCTCATGCCCGCGCCGTCCCCCGGGGCTCCCCGCGGGGCGCCTGCGGCAGGAGCCGGCCGATCTCGCGGAACAGCTCCTGGGTGCGCGCATCGAGCCCGCGAGGGATCTCCAGCCGTACCGCGACATAGAGGTCTCCCCGCCCGTCCGCCGCCAGTCGGGGCATGCCACGCCCCCGGACGCGGAAGACCTGGCCGCTCGGCGTACCCGGCGGGATCACGAGATCCACATCGCCCTGCAGCGTGCGGACGGGAAGCCGGGCGCCCAGGACGGCCTCGACGATGGTCAGCGGGATCTCGCAGTGAAGGTTGTCGCCCTTGCGGGTGAAGACGGGATCGTCGTGCACCCGCGTGATGACGATGAGGTCGCCGCGGGGGCCGCCGAAGGGACCGGCGTGGCCCTCGCCCGGGACGCGCAGCTGAGCGCCCGTGTCCATGCCGGGCGGAATGGCGACCGGCACCACCGCGCGCTCACGGCTGGCCCCGCGTCCCCGGCAGGCCGGACAGGCCTCCGTCACGCGCTCCCCGAGCCCCTCGCAGGCCGGGCAGCGCTCGCCATGTGCGGCCGTCTCGCCCACCCACACCAGCCCGGCGCCGCCGCAGTGCCCGCAGCGCAAGGCCGGCGCCCCGGGCCTCGCCCCCGTGGCACCGCAGCCCTCGCAGGCCGAGAGCCGGTCCACGGCCAGATCAACCGCGAGTCCCGTCACCGTCTGGTGGAAGGCAAGCTCCACCGGAACATGCAAGTCCTCCCCGCGCCGTCCGCCCCGGCGCAACTGCCCCGCGCCTCCCTCCCGCGCGGCCCGTCCGCGCCCCGACCCATGACGGTCATAGAGCATCCTCGCCGAGGGATCGCTCAGGACCCGATAGGCCTCGGAGATCTCCTCGAACAGCGCCTGGGCCTCCCGGTCCCACAGGTTGACGTCGGGCGAGTAGCGGCGCGCCAGTCCCTGGTACGCCCGGCGGATCTGCACCGGCGAGGCGTCGAGGCTGATACCCAGCACCGCGTAGTAGTCCCTCATGGTTCCTCACCCGGCACGGGCACCCGGGCTGGCGCCCGCCCGTGGCCGACGGATTCGCGGGCTCGTTTCTTCCCTCACGCTTCGCGGGTCGCTCTCACCCGGCTACTTCTTCTCGCCGAGGTCCTTGAACTCGGCGTCGATGACATCGCCCGTGGCCGCGCCGCCCTCCTGGCTACCGCCGGGCGCACTGCCGCCGGAGGCGCCCTGGCTAGCTGCCTGGGCCTCGCGGTACATCACCTCTGCGAGCTTGTGCGAGGCGCGGGTCAGCGCCTCCTGGGCGCGCTTGATCCGCTGGAGGTCGTCGCCCTTGAGGGCCTCACGGGCCTCCCCCAGCGCTCCCTCGATGGCCTGCTTGTCCTCCGCCGGAATCTTCTCGGCGTGCTCGCGCAGCGTGCGCTCGGTCCCGTACACGAGCGAGTCCGTCTGGTTCCTGAGCTCGATCTCCTCGCGGCGTCGCGCGTCCTCGGCCGCGTTCGCCTCGGCCTCCTTCTTCATCCGCTCGATCTCGTCCTTGGTGAGCGTGGACGAGGCCGTGATGGTGATGTTCTGCTGCTTTCCCGTCGCCTTGTCCCGGGCCGAGACATTCACGATGCCGTTGGCGTCGACGTCGAACGTCACCTCGATCTGCGGCACGCCGCGCGGCGCCGGGGGGATCCCGTCCAGGTGGAAGCGCCCGAGCGTTCGGTTGTCCCGCGCCATGGGCCGCTCGCCCTGGAGGACGTGCACCTCCACGGACGGCTGGCTCTCCGACGCCGTGGTGAACACCTCGCTCTTCTTGGTGGGGATCGTCGTGTTGGCCTCGATGAGCCTGGTCATCACACCACCCAGCGTCTCGATGCCCAGCGACAGTGGCGTGACGTCCAGCAGGAGCAGGTCCTTCACCTCGCCCGTGAGCACCGCGGCCTGGATGGCGGCGCCCACTGCCACCACCTCGTCAGGGTTCACCGATCGGTTTGGCTCCTTGCCGAAGAGGGACCGGACCTCCTCCTGTACCTTCGGCATCCGGGTCTGACCGCCGACAAGGATCACCTCGTCGATGTCGGCCGGCGTCACACCCGCCTGACGCATCGCCTCGCGGCAGGGCGCCAGGCTCCGCTCGACCAGGTCGGCCACCAGCGACTCGAGCTTCGCCCGTGTGAGCGTGAGCACGAGGTGCTTCGGCCCCGTGGCGTCGGCCGTGACGAACGGCAGGTTGACCTCGGTCTGCAGCGTTGTGCTGAGCTCGCACTTGGCCTTCTCCGCCGCCTCCTTGAGCCGCTGGAGCGCCATGCGGTCCTTCCGCAGATCGATGGCGTTCTCCTTCTTGAACTCGTCCGCGATCCAGTCGATGATCCGCTGGTCGAAGTCGTCCCCGCCCAGATGGGTGTCGCCGTTGGTCGCCTTGACCTCGACGACGCCCTCGCCGATCTCGAGGATGGAGATGTCGAACGTCCCGCCGCCCAGGTCGTACACGGCGATGGTCTCGTCCTTCTTCTTGTCGAGGCCGTAGGCGAGCGCCGCCGCCGTCGGCTCGTTCACGATGCGGAGGACCTCGAGCCCGGCGATGGCGCCGGCGTCCTTCGTGGCCTGCCGCTGGCTGTCGTTGAAGTAGGCCGGAACGGTGATGACGGCCTTGGTGACCTTCTCGCCCAGGTAGGCCTCGGCCGCTTCCTTGAGCTTCCGGAGCACCAGCGCCGAGATCTCGGGCGGCGAGTACACCTTCCCCCGGATCTCCACTCGGGCGTCACCGTTCTGGGCCTTGATCACCTTGTACGGAACCAGCTTGATCTCCTGGAGCACTTCGTCGTAGTGCCGTCCCATGAAGCGCTTGATGGAAAACACGGTATTCTCGGGGTTGGTGATGGCCTGACGCTTGGCCACCTGACCGACGAGGGTTTCCCCCTCCTTCGTGAAGGCTGCCACGGAGGGCGTCAGGCGGCTGCCTTCCTGGTTAGGGATGACGGTCGCTTCGCCACCCTCCACAACGGAGACCACCGAGTTGGTCGTTCCCAGGTCAATGCCGATCACCTTCGCCATGTCTCATATCTCCTGTTCTGATCGTTGCGCAGGTCCCTTGTAGGACAGAGCGGCTGGGAAGGAGTCCACCTCCATCGCCCGCCATCTCCGCGACCCTCAAAGCACGTCGGTGCTGACTGTGAAGTAGAACCTGAGTCTGTTTCACATATATCTCATGAGTGTGAGAATGTCAATAGCAAGCCAGGAGAATAAATAAGAGATTGAAAATGCAGTGAACTTTGACACATTCGTCGCACCGCTGGTAAGGTGCCATCCATGAGGATCGGCTGCTTTGGCTGCCTCAGCCTTACTGTGATCATCCTGGTCCTCGTCGTTGCGGCGGCCGGCTTCGTGTTTCTTTCCGGAAACATGTCGGCGGCGCCGGAGGTTTCGCTGACCCGTTTCACGAGATCCGACGGGTTCTCGGCCCAGCAGAAGCTGTACGAGATCGTCCTGAGGCAGTCGGGGCGGTCCCACCGTCAGGACGCGGTGGTCCTCACCGAGCAGGAGGTCAATGCCTTTCTGGCGAACCACCTCGCAGAGGCGGCTGACCTCCCCTTCAATCCCCTCAGCGTCAAGTTCACCCGTGGCTTCATCGAGGTGAGGGGCCAGACGGCGCTCCGGAACCTCCTTCAGGGCGCCCCGTTCACCCAGCTCCTGCCCTACCTACCGGCCGAGAAACTCGAGCGGCCGGTGTGGGTGACGGTCAAGGGGCGGATCGTGCTCGAGCCGGGATCGGCCGGCACGACCAGGAGCTACGGAAAGGTGGACCTCGCCGAGTTCGCTCTCGGGAAGCAGCCGGTGGGAACATGGCTGCTGCCAGTCATGCTCGGGTCCACCGGGGGGAGGCTCCTGCGATGGCAGGTGCCTGCGGTCGTCCAGGGCATCGCCCTCGAGGACGGGCGAGCGGTCATCAGCACGCGCTGAGGCCAGCTCGCCGGGGCCTCAAGCGGGTCGGCCACCCCTTCGTTTGGCCTGGACGAATCGCAGCTGCAAGTCGTACAGGATGTCCTCGAGGAGCCGGCTCTCCTCCTCGGTGCGATTGCCCTCGGTCTTGGTGCGGAGCAGCAGCAGGGTCTCGATGGCCTCATGCGCCTGCTCCAAGTCGAGTCGTGGCTGCCCGGTCATCGGGTCCGGGGCCGCTCCGAGACCGATCAGCCCCGAGCTGGCGAACATGATGAACAGGCCGCTCAGATCACTCTCCCCGGCAGGCTGCCGAGCCTGGTCGGCGCCCGCGGGGCCAGTCGATGACGGGGCGGCGGCGCCGGGTGGTGAAGGGGGCGCTGGGGCCTGGGCTGGGGCCAGCACCGGGTTCTCCGTGAACTCGCGCTGCAGGCCCCGGCGGTCCGTGACCTTGAAGCTCTCTTCGTCGTCGGCCATGCGATCGCTCTCCCGGGGTTGTGCCTGTGTGGGACGTTCCGGCGCCGCCAGCCGCGACCTCCCGAGGAGAGGGGCGCGCGTGGAGCACCGTCGGCCCGAAGCTACCATGTGCACCGAAGTCCTTACAAGGAACCGGCGCTGTTGTGTATAATGCCGCTCACCTCCAGGATCGTCCATGGCTGACTCCGCCGGCGCCCTTTTCGATTCCCTGCTCTCCGTCATGGCTCGCCTCAGGGGCGAGGGCGGCTGCCCGTGGGACCGCGAGCAGACGCGAGAGTCCCTCAAACCCTTCCTGATCGAGGAGGCCTACGAGGCCCTGGAGGCCATCGACGAGGGCTCCACCGACCACATCATGGAGGAGCTCGGCGACGTGCTCTTTCAGGTGGTGTTCCACTGCCAGGTGGCGAGCGAGCAGGGCGAGTTCGCGATGGCCGACCTGCTCGGGCGGCTTCGTGACAAGATGGTCCGCCGGCACCCGCACGTCTTCGGCGACGGCGCCGTGTCCAATGCCAAGGAGGCGCTCAGCCAGTGGGAGCGCATCAAGCGGGGGGAACGCGGGCCCGAGGGGGAGCCCCGCTCGGCCCTGGAGGGCGTCCCGCGCAGTCTCCCGGCGCTGCTCAGAGCCCAGCGGCTGCAGGTCAAGGCCGGACGGAGTGGCTTCGACTGGCCCGACTGGTCGGGCGCATGGGCCAAGGTGCGCGAGGAAGTGCTGGAGCTGGACCGCGCCGCCGCGCAGGGCAATGCCGGCCAGGTCCGCGAGGAGCTCGGCGACCTGCTCTTCTCCATCGTCAACGCGGCCCGGCTCCTCGACGTCGATGCCGAGGACTGCCTGAGACAGGCCGCCGAGAAGTTCACCCGTCGCTTCAGGGAGGTGGAGGCCGCGATGAGGGCCACGGGCCGCACGGTGGGCGAGGCGTCGCTACGGGAGCTCGACCAGGCCTGGGAGGGCGTGAAGTCCCGCGAGCCCGGACGCGAGACCGGTTCCGGGAGCGCGCCATGAAGGTCAAGCTCGGGTCCACCACCCTCTCCGTGGCCCGCGGCGACATCACCGAGGCCGAGGTCGACGCTCTCGTCAATGCCGCCAACTCCCAGCTCTGGATGGGCGCCGGCGTCGCGGGAGCCATCAAGCGCAGGGGCGGCACGGTCATCGAGGAGGATGCGGTGAGACAGGGCCCCATCGAGGTGGGAGAGGCCGTGCTCACCGGGGCCGGCAACCTGGCGGCCACGCACGTCATCCATGCCGCCACCATGGGCAGCGATCTCAAGACCGACCCGGAGAAGATCGCCGCGGCAACCCGGTCGAGTCTCACGATCGCCGAGAAACATCGGCTGTCCTCCATCGCCTTCCCGGCCCTCGGCAGCGGGGTCGGTGGGGTCCCGGCCGACAAGTCGGCCGAGGCCATGGTGACCGCCATCGTGGAGCACCTCAAGGGGGGCAAGTCGACGCTTCAGAAGATCCTGTTCGTCGTGTACCAGGACGAGGCCCTCAAGGCTTTTACCGATGTGCTGAAAAAGGCCGGTGGAGTACAATAACCGGACCGGACCCCTCGAGCGGGCCCGGACGTGATGGCGGAACCGAAACTCGGACAACCGGTTAGCCGGCGTCTCGGGGACCTCCTGGTTCGCGAAGGTCTCATCAACCAGGAGCAGCTCCAGCGTGCCCTCGTCGAGCAAAAGGGCAACAACGAGAAGCTCGGCTCGATCCTCATCCGCCACAGCGTCATCACCGAAGACCAGCTGGTCGCCTTCCTCTCGAAGCAGTACGGTATCCCCTCCATCACGCTCTCGCAGCTCGACATCGACGCCGACGTGCTCAAGCTCGTCCCGGCCCAGATCGCCAAGAAGTACGAGGTGCTCCCGATCAAGCGCACCGGCAATTCCCTGACGCTGGCCATGGCGGACCCGACCAACGTCTTCGCGGTGGACGACGTGGGGTTCATGACCAACCTCCAGGTCATCCCGGTCGTCGCCGCCCAGGGCGCCATCCGCAAGGCCCTCGACCGACTCTACGAGGCGCAGGGCTCGGGGATGGCCGAGGTCATCTCGGAGATGGAGGGGACAGCCGGCGACGTCGAGGTCGTCGAGGGCGACGAGGAATCGTGGGCGAAGGCCGACATCTTCGAGCTGAAGGAGTCGGCGGACGAGGCTCCGGTGGTGCGGCTGGTGAACATGATCCTGGTGGACGCCATCCGGCGGGGGGCGTCGGACATCCACCTCGAGCCGTACGAGAAGGTCTTCCGTGTCCGCTTCCGCGTGGACGGCGTGCTCCACGAGATCATGACCCCGCCCAAGCGCCTGGAGACGGCGCTCACCTCCCGCGTCAAGATCATGTCGACCATGGACATCGCCGAGCGGCGGCTCCCCCAGGACGGACGCATCAAGCTGCGCTACAACCAGCGCGAGATCGACTTCCGCGTCTCCACGCTCCCCACGATCTTCGGCGAGAAGACCGTCCTGCGCATCCTGGACAAGGAGTCGCTCCAGCTGGACCTGACCATGCTCGGCTTCGACGCGTGGAGCCTCGAGCAGTTCAACAAGGCGATCCACCAGCCGTACGGGATGATCCTCATCACGGGGCCCACCGGCTCCGGCAAGACCACCACCCTCTACTCGGCCATCCACACGATCAACTCTCCCGACGTCAACATCATGACGGCCGAGGACCCGGTGGAGTACAACCTCAAGGGCGTCAACCAGGTTCAGATCAACGAGGGGATCGGGCGGACGTTCGGCGCCGCGCTGCGCTCCTTCCTGCGCCAGGACCCCGACGTGATCCTCGTCGGCGAGACGCGCGACCTGGAGACGGCCCAGATCGGCATCCGCGCGGCCCTCACGGGTCACCTCGTTCTCAGCACGCTGCACACCAACGACTGCCCCGGCACCGTTGCCCGGCTCCTCGACATGGGGATTCCGCCCTTCCTCGTCTCCTCGGCGCTGACGCTGATCCTGGCTCAGCGCCTCGGGCGCAAGATCTGCAAGGACTGCAAGCAGCCGTACGAGGCGGACGAGGAGAGCCTGGTGCCCTACGGCCACGTGCCCCAGGGGCTCGGCAAGGTGCAGTTCTACAAGGGCAAGGGCTGTCACACGTGCAGCTTCACGGGCATGAAGGGGCGCGTGGCCGTCTACGAGGTCATGCCGATCGGCGACGAGCTCCGGGAGCTGATCCTGCGAAACGCGCCCACCGCGGAGATCCTCCAGCTGGCCCTGACGCAGGGCATGAAGACGCTCCGGCAGAACGCCCTGCAGAAGGTGATCGACGGGGTGACCACCCTGGAGGAAGTGCTCCGGGTGACGCTGGGATGATGCCGCCCGAGCCCACGCCGGACACGAGGTAACCCAATGGCCGCGACAATGCACGATCTGCTCACCATCCTGATCGAGCGGGGCGCGTCGGATCTGCATATCACGACCGGCACCTACCCGCAGATCCGCCTGCACGGCAAGCTCACCTCGCTCAACCAGTTCGAGGTGCTGATGCCGCAGGACACCCAGCGGCTGGCCTACAGCGTCCTCAACGAGGGACAGAAGCAGAAGTTCGAGGAGGAGAACGAGCTGGATCTCTCCTTCGGAATCCAGGGGCTGGCGCGCTTCCGGTGCAACGTCTACCGGCAGCGCGGCGCCGTCGCGGCGGCCCTCCGCGTCATCCCCTTCAAGATCCGGACGTTCTCGGATCTCGCGCTGCCGCCCATCGTCGAGCAGCTGTCGGATCGGCCCAAGGGCCTGATCCTGGTCACGGGCCCCACGGGCTCGGGCAAATCCACGACCCTCGCCGCCATGGTGGACAAGATCAACTCCGAGCGCAGCGAGCACATCATGACCATCGAGGACCCCATCGAGTTCGTCCACCAGCACAAGAAGTGCCTGGTGAACCAGCGCGAGGTGTTCTCGGACACCCAGTCGTTCAAGAACGCGCTGAAATCCATCCTGCGCCAGGACCCGGACGTCGTGCTCGTCGGCGAGATGCGCGACCTCGAGACCATCGCCGCCGCCCTCACCATCGCCGAGACGGGCCACCTGACGCTGGGCACCCTGCACACCAACTCCTGCGCCCAGACCATGAACCGCATCATCGACGTCTTCCCCACGAGCCAGCAAGGTCAGGTCCGCGCCCAGCTCTCCCTGGTGCTGGAGGGGGTGCTCTCCCAGCAGCTCATCCCCACGGCCGACGGGCGCGGCCGCGCCATGGCGCTCGAGATCATGGTCACCACCCCCGCCGTCCGCAACCTGATCCGGGAGGAGAAGATCCATCAGATCTACTCGGCCATGCAGGCGGGACAGAAGTTCGGCATGCAGACGATGAACCAGTCCCTCGCGGAGCTCGTGCAGAAACGGCGCATCACCCGGGAAGAGGCGCTGAACCGGAGCACGATGCCCGAGGAGCTGGATCAGTTCTTGAAGAGCAGCGGCATGACCGCGCCGGCGGCCGCGGCGGGGGGCGGAAGCGGCTCCCCCTTCGGCCGGCGCTGAGGAGAAGACCACATGCCGGTATTCAGCTACCGGGGACGCGGGGCCAGCGGGCTCACCACCGGCGAGGTCGAAGCCCCGGACCGGATGGCCGCCGTGGGCGAGCTCAGGAATCGCGCCATCCTGGTGACCAAGATCGAGGAGAAGGCGGGCGGCAAGACGGTCGTCAAGCTGGGGGGCAAGGTCAACGACCGGGAGATGGCCATCTTCACCCGGCAGTTCTCCACCATGATCGACGCCGGGCTGCCTCTGGTGCAGTGCCTGAACATCCTGGCCGACCAGAGCGAGTCCAAGACCCTGCGGGCCGTGACCGCCAACGTGGCCCGACAGGTGGAAGCCGGCGCCACCCTGGCCGAGTCACTGCGGCGCCACCCCCGGATCTTCGACGACCTCTTCACCAACCTGGTCCAGGTGGGCGAGGCGGGCGGGATCCTCGACGTGGTGCTCCAGCGCCTCTCCGTCTACATCGAGAAGGCCGCCGCCCTGAAGCGGAAGGTCAAGGCGGCCATGGTGTATCCCTCCACGATCATCGGCGTGGCATTCCTGATCGTCATCTTCATGCTGACCTTCGTGATCCCGACCTTCGCCACCATGTTCAAGAACCTCGGGGCGGACCTGCCGCTGCCCACGCAGATCGTCCTCTGGATGTCGGACTTCGTGCGCGGGTACATCATCTTCATCATCCTCGGGGTGATGGGCGCGGTGTACCTGCTGCGGCGGTACTACAGGACCGAGAACGGCAAGTCGACGATCGACGCGCTCCTGCTCAAGCTGCCGGTCTTTGGCACGCTGATCCGGAAGGTGGCGGTTGCGCGCTTCACGCGCACCTTCGGCACCCTCGTCTCCTCGGGCGTGCCCATCCTCGAGGGGCTGCGTATCACCGCCCGGACCGCCGGGAACAAGGTGGTGGAGAAGGCGGTGATGCAGTGCCGCGCCGCGGTGACCGCCGGGAAGACCCTGGCCGAGCCACTCAAGGCTTCCGGCGTCTTCCCGCCCATGGTGACGCAGATGATCGCCGTGGGAGAGCAGACCGGCGCGCTGGATGCGATGCTGAACAAGATCGCCGATTTCTACGATGACGAGGTGGACACGGCGGTCGGCGCCCTGACAGCCCTCCTGGAGCCGCTCATGATCGTCATCCTGGGTGTGATCATCGGCGGCCTGGTCGTGGCGATGTACTTGCCGATCTTCCGCCTGGTCACGCTGATCAAGTAGCGCCGGCGCCGTGGCTCCGCCAGCAAGGCTGCTCCGGCCTTCCCTCCAGGGGCTCGGCTGGGTGCGGCTCGCGATGGCCGTGCTGGTGCTCGGAGCGGGGATCGCGCTCCGCTACGCCGACGCCCTGCCGTTCCACTTCCCGCTCTTCCTGCTGGCCGCGGGAGGGAGTGCGCTCACCTCCCTGCCGTTGCTCCTGGGGCCGCTCCGGGTCCCCGATCCCCGTCGCTTCGCGTGGCTCCAGCTCTCGCTCGACGTGGTCCTGGTGACCGCCATCGTGGCCACCAGTGGCGGCCCCCGTTCCTTGTTCACCTTCATCTACGTGCTGGTCGTCATGGAGGGATGTTTCCTCCTCTCGCGGGTGGGGGGCATGGTCGTGGCAGGCCTGTCGAGCCTCCTTTACATCGGCCTCGTGGTCGGCAGAACGATCCTGCCTCTGTTCGACCTCATGGAGCCCACGGAGACCACGGCGCTGGAAGTCCTCACGGTCTTCATGAACGCGGGTGTCCTGATGATCAGCGCCATCGTCGCCGGGTCGCTCGCCGAGCGGTATCGCCTGGTCCAGCGGGATCTGGAAGCCCAGCAGCGCCATCTCTCGGACGTCCAGGCGTTCCGCGACCAGATCTTCCAGTCCGTGGGGACGGGCCTCATCGCCGTCGACTCCGATCATCGCATCACGGCCTTCAACCGGGCCGCCGAGGCCATCACGGGCGTCGAAGCGGTGCAGGCGCTCGGCCAGCCGTGGGAGTCCGTCTTCGGCCGTGCGGTGGACCTGGAGACGGTTCGGGCCGCCGTGGCGGACGCGGACGGCCGGTCGCAGCGGCACGAGATCCAGCTCCGCCGGCGCGACGGGCGCGCCGTCCCGGTGGGCATCTCCTTCTGGCTCCTCAAGTCCGGCGAAGGCAGCGCGGTGGGGCTCATCGGCGTGTGCCAGGACCTCTCCTCCATCAAGCAGATGGAGGACCGGGTGCGCCAGGCCGACCGGCTCGCCACGGTGGGGCGGCTGTCGGCGAACCTCGCCCACGAGATCCGCAACCCGCTGGCCTCGGTGTCGGGAGCCATCGAGGTGCTGGCCCGCGAGCTCCCGCCGGACACGACGCGCAACCGGCTCGTGGACATCGTGCTGCGCGAGTCGGAGCGCCTCAACCGGCTCATCTCCGAATTCCTCGAGTACGCGCGGCCGGCGCCGCTCACCCTCCTCGACGTCGACGTGACGCGGGTGCTCGACGAGGTGCTCGTGCTGCTCCAGCACCGGCCCGTCCCTGCGGAGCTCACGGTGATCCGCGAGTTCGGCGACAGCCTCTGGACCCGGGCCGATCCGCAGCAGCTCCGCCAGGCCATCTGGAACCTGTGCATCAACGCCGTCCAGTCCATGCCCCAGGGCGGCGAGCTGCGGGTCGGGGGCCGGCGGCAGCCGAGTGCCCGCGGCGCGCCGGAGCTGTCCCTCTGGGTGGCCGACAGCGGCCGCGGGATCTCCGAGACCGACCTGCCCCACATCTTCGAGCCCTTCTACTCGACGAAGACCCAGGGCAGCGGTCTGGGGCTGGCGCTGGTCTATCGCATCGTGCAGGACCACGGCGGCAGCATCGACGTGCGCAGCTGGCCGGGGACCGGCACGACCTTCACGCTGAGCCTGCCGGCCGTCGAGGGGCGGGGGTAGGGGAAGCGCGGGCGGGGCGGGCCGCCGTGCTAGTGTAGTGCCGCAGCCGGAGCGCGACCGCGGGGAGACCCCGCCGCCGCCCCGGACCGAGGACGATCCCATGACCGAACCGCGAGTGCTGGTGGTGGACGACGAGAAGAGCATGCGTGAGCTCCTCGCCATCACCCTGGAGCGGCAGGGCTACGAGGTCAGCGTCGCCGAGGACGGTGAGGTCGCCATCCAGGCCGTGCGGCGCGATGGGTTCGACGTCATCATCACCGACCTGCGCATGCCCAACGCCGATGGACTCCAGGTCCTCCGGGCCGCGAAGGAGCACACCCCCGAGACCGTCGTGATCGTGATCACGGCCGTCGGCTCCACGGAGACCGCCGTCGAGGCCATGAAGCTCGGAGCCTACGACTACATCACGAAGCCGTTCAAGCTCGACGAGATCCACGTGATCATCCGGCGGGCGCTGGAGCGCAAGCGCCTCCGCGACGAGAACCTCTACCTCCGCAAGCAGCTCGAGACCCAGCACCGCTTCGACAACATCGTCGGCAAGAGCGCCCGCATGGCGGAGATCTTCGACACCATCCGCAAGATCGCCGACAGCCCCTCGACCGTCATGGTGTCGGGCGAGAGCGGCACGGGCAAGGAGCTGGTGGCGCGGGCCATCCACTTCAACAGCCAGCGCCGCAGCAAGCCGTTCGTCTCCGTGAACTGCGGCGCGATCCCCGAGGCCCTCATGGAGTCGGAGCTGTTTGGTCACGTCAAGGGGGCCTTCACCGGCGCCGTCGCCAACAAGGTGGGGCTCTTCTCCGCGGCCGAGGCCGGCACGCTCTTCCTGGACGAGATCACCGAGATCCCGACCCTGCTGCAGGTGAAGCTCCTGCGGGCGATCCAGGAGCGCGAGGTCCGGCGCGTCGGGGATACCCGAGACCTCAGGGTGGACGTGCGCCTCATCGCCGCCTCGAACCGCGAGCTGGAGCAGGCCGTGAGCGAGGGCGTGCTCCGGGAGGACCTCTTCTACCGGCTGAACGTCATCCCGATCCACCTCCCGCCGCTGCGCGAGCGGCGCGAGGACATCGCGCTTCTGGTCGCTCACTTCCTCCAGAAGTTCGGGCGCCAGCTGAACAAGGACGTCCGCGGCGTGACGCCCGAGGCCCTGGCCATCCTGGAGCGGTATCACTGGCCGGGCAATATCCGGGAGCTCGAGAACGTGCTCGAGCGGGCCATCGTGCTCGGCGGCGGTGAGGTGCTCGGCGCCGACGCCCTGCCCGAGTCGGTAAGGCGGGAGCGCCCGATGAAAGCGCTCGAGGTGGACCTGCCCGAGGACGGCATGGACCTCGAGGCGACGCTCGATGCCCTCGAGGGCCGCTACCTCCAGCGGGCCCTGGATCGGAGCGGGGGCGTCCAGACCAAGGCTGCCGAGCTGCTCCGGATGACTTTCCGCCAGTTCCGCTACAAGCTCCAGAAACACAATATGGCCCGGCGGGGGACAGCCGTCGAGGAGTGACATTCTTCGGCTCCCGGGTTACAGGTCACGTCACCCGGGAACTCGGTTTCCCTGTGTCCCTCCGGATTCCCACTCCACGAAGGAGTGCTTGAAACTCCGAAGCTTGCTCCCCACGACACGCTCGTCAAGCTTGGGAAATTCGGCACGACTGTCAGCAGACGGACGCTTCTTGGCCTGCCGCCGCGTGGCACTTTCCCTGCATCGTTCATGGTCAGCCGGCCTCCATTCTCGGGTGCTCGGGTCGGCCCAAATACAAAAAAGGGGGTCCACAAGACCATGTTCAGCTTCTGGCACAAGAAACGGAAAGCCCTTGGGGGGCAGCGCGGCTTCACGCTCATCGAGCTCATGATCGTCGTCGCCATCATCGGCATTCTCGCCGCCATCGCCATCCCGCTCTACGCCAATATCCAGGCGCGGGCGCGAATCGCCAAGGCCCAGGCCGATGCCCGCACCCTCGCCTCCGCCGTGAGCATGTACTCGGCCCACATGGGCTCGCTCCCGGCCGCCCTCGCCGACGTGAACTCGGTGGCCACCAACAGCCTCGGCCAATCCGCGGGTCCGTTCATGCCGTCCACGCCGGCCGCACCGGCGGGCTGGAGCGCCTACGCCTATAGCTCCACCGCCTCGGGAACCTTCACCATCTCGGCGAGCGGCGACAGCACCACCGTCAGCTTGCCGTAACGGAAGTCCGATGGCGTGGCCCGGGCGGGGAGAGGGCCCGTGTCCTCCCTCGCCCGGGTCCCCAGCGTCCGCACGTGGTAGCCGAGTTCGGAGGTCGTCGATGATGTTCTTCAATGCGTGTCGTTCGAAGCTCCCGGTGAATGGGATCTCGTCGACTGCCGTGCCGGACGTTTCTCCTACACGTACTCCCGGTCTTTCACCTCACACCACAGGGAGACTCCAACCATGCTGAGCTTCTGGCACAAGAGACGGAAAGCCCTTGGGGGGCAGCGCGGCTTCACCCTCATCGAGCTCATGATCGTCGTCGCCATCATCGG